>NZ_JACKSY010000065.1:0-172878 GCF_025821985.1 Mycobacterium timonense
CATCGCGATGTTCCTCTCGGTAGTGATTCTTGGTCGTTTCACCACAGAGACTCACGCGATGGCCCTCTTACGTCAGGGACCGACACGCCGCCATCACTTACACCACTCCCCGGGACGCTCCCCTCCATCGCCCTTTTGGCAGCGCGAGACCACTCCCACCTTGTTGCGGGTATCGCTGTACTCATCGCCCAGGCCGGCCGCGATCTCCAACAGCCAGGAGGTCATCGCGTCCTCGAACTCAACGCCCTTCTTAGGTGTGCGCCGCGTGATCGCGTTTCGCGCTTCCCGCACTTTGAGTGCGGTGGCAAGCTCATTGATCCGCTCGGTCAGCACACTGTGGTTCTGGTCGATCCGCTCCGACAGCTGCCGCTGGTGGGTGGTCAGCTCGACAGCGACTTTAGCCATCGGTGAGGTCGGGTCGCTGGGGTCGAGCTGCTTGACTGCTTTGGCGTGCAACTCGCTGAACGTCGACTTCGCTTTGGCGTCCAAATCGGCGCCGAACTTCTCGAGCACCGGCATCAGTCGCTCCACCACCTCGGGATTCTGACCCCCGAAGAGGCGGCGGACTTCGGCCACCGCGGCCTTGGTCGACTCCTGGAGCTCCCTTCGGGTGGCCTTGTCGGCATCGGTGATCGCCTTCTTGGCGTTCTCCGCGGCCTTGCCGACCGCGTCCGACGCGGACTTCACCGCGCGTTCGGTGACCTCAGCTGCCTTCGCACTGGTGTCGGCGGCCTTCTCGCCGACTTCCTTCATCATTCGTTCCAGCACTCGAGCGTCTTGGGCCTGGCCGGTTGCTGACAGCGCGTGCGCGCCGATCTTGATGGCTTCGGTGACAAAAGCGGTCAGATCAGCATCGGCGAGGACGTCAGGGTCGTCGACGATTTTGCCCCGTTCACCGTCCGTCCAGCGTTGAGCTTCGCGCACAACGTCCTTATCGCGCACTGTGAGTTGTTCGATCTCGACAGCGGTCAAGCTGCCGTCGAGATGAGCGTGTCGGTATTCCTGTGGCATGTCTGCCTCCTCGGTTCAGGGCCCTCGCGAATGCGGAAGCGCGATGAACGAGAGGATGACGGCCAGTGGGATCTCGGGTCAAACAAATATAGTGATAAGCCCGCTTATCAGTGATAATCATTGCCAACATAGGTCGCGGGGTTTACGTTCTGGGGTGACCCGGAAGGAGTCCCGTGAACACGCTGACGCTGCAGGACGTGGCGGACCTTGCAAAGGTACGCCGGCCTGTCGTCAGCATGTGGCGAAAGCGCCCAATTGTGCGCGGTGTGTCGATTCCGTTTCCGGAGCCGGTGGAGACCGTCGATGGTGTCGCGCGGTTCGCTCGCGATGAGGTGGTCGACTGGTTGACACGCACAGGCCGGGGCAACAACCGCGAACACAGCGACGATGCACCCGCGGTCGCGGTACCCGACGGCGTGGCCCTCGAGGATGTCGTCACGCTGCTGTGTTGGCATGTACTCACGGGGGAAGAACTCGCCGGCACATCGCTGCCGCACCGCGTTCGACGGGCTGAGGAGTTCGATCCGGATGACCTGTCGCTGTTACATGAGATCCGCGGCTTGCAGGCTCCGGAGTCCACGCTCAACTACGTCGACGATCTGGTGGAGGCGTCGTTCGGTTCACCCGATGCGCTGGCGCGCCTTGAGCAAGGACGCCTGAAGCGTGCGCTGGGTGCGCGTGAGCTCACCGATGAAGCGGTTCAGTTGCTCGGCTGGATTGTCGACGCGGCGGCCACGTACCTTGAGCGAGAGCCTGTTGTGATGCGCGCCGACGACGCGGTGGCGCTTGACATCGCGGCGGCATGTGAACTCGGGATTGTGTCCGACGACCGCGCACTTCGTCGCAGAGCGATGATCCGCGGCATCACCGTCAATGAATCGACCGTGCGAACACACATTTCAGTGTCATCACTTGTTGGCCTGGACATTGGCGATGCGCTTGACCGCGCTGATGAAGTTGTTGTCGCGTTGGACGAAGGTGACGTAGCGGTGCTGCTTGGTCCTGCCGCGGCATTGTCCGACGAGCTGGCGGGAACCCTGCAGCAACGTCGGGCAAGGACCTTGCGGGTTGGCAATCTAGTTGCGGCAATCCGACTCCCACGCGGGCTATGGCGCGAGGCGCACCGCCAGAGCCTCGCAATGTGGATATGCCTGGGAGGCGCGAACGCACAGCGCCCCTGGATTGCCGATCTTGGCGCCATTGACCATCTCGAACGCAGCGATATTGCCGCTGACGTCGCCGGGGCGTTAGCTCAGACCGAGGATCGCGCGTTCCGGTATGCGCGCCGTATCGAGTTGGCTAGCGTGCTCGCCGCGGGCTCCGTAGTACCGCGTGGCGTGCGCGCACCGACGTTGCGTGAAGCAGATCCGACGGAACACCTCGACCGCGTGCATGCCGCAACATTGACGACGACATCGCCGCTGGAGCCGTTGGATGTCCTGGTGGAGCCATCGCCTGGGCGCTTCCGATTGCTGTACCGCTCGCTCGGTGAGCTTCAGGAGCGTAAGCATTTGATTGTCAAGCGCGGCAGTCGAATCGACGTTGGTGATGCTTCGCCCGATGGGACGGTCCAAGTATTGCCAGCCGAAATAGTAGGGCGGATCGCGCTCGACCCGATCGACGCGGCGCGCAAGTATCCTCGCGCGGCCCGTACCGACCCGGGCGACGTGATCTTCATTGAGAAGCCGCGCCCCCGGGCGTGGGTTGACCCGGTTGGCGGGGCGATGGTCGCTTCACCGGCGCGGATTATCCGGCTGCAGGAGTCGGCGGAAATTGGCCCGATGATGTTGGCAACGGTGATCAACGAAATGGCTGCTGTCGGAAGCGAATGGAAGACTTGGACGGTTCCGGCGATGCGGCGAGATGAGACTGTGCGACTGGAAGAGGCCCTGATGCGGGCCGATGAGTTCGAACGCGAAGCGCGCCGACGAGCCGATGCGGCAAGGGATCTGAAGACAGTGCTGATTAATGGGGTCGCCGCCGGTGCCCTCACGCTCGATGCTCAACCAACGACACCCGGTGTTGCCGTGGCTGCGAGATAGGAAGGAATTCTCCAATGCCTCCAAGGAAGAAGCCCGTGGAACCGCAAGCGCCGTCGACCATGAAAGAGCTCAAGGACACGCTCTGGAAGGCCGCCGACAAGCTGCGTGGATCGCTTTCAGCCAGCCAGTACAAGGATGTGATCCTCGGGTTGGTGTTCTTGAAGTATGTGTCGGACGCGTACGACGAACGGCGAGAAGCGATTCGGGCGGATCTCGCTGCCGACGGGATGGATGAGTCGCAGATCGAAGACTTGATCGACGATCCGGAGGAATATCACGGTTACGGGGTCTTCGTGGTGCCCCCAAATGCGCGCTGGAAGTTCCTGGCGGAGAACGCGAAAGGCAAGCCGGCAGTTGGTGGTGAACCCGCAAAGAACGTCGGTCAGCTCATCGACGAGGCGATGGATGCGGTCATGAAGGCTAACCCGACACTGGCTGGAACGCTGCCCCGGTTGTACAACAAGGACAACATCGACCAGCGTCGGCTCGGTGAGCTGATCGATTTGTTCAACAGCGCCCGGTTTAGTCGCCAAGGCGAACATCGCGCCCGCGATCTGATGGGTGAGGTTTACGAGTATTTCCTCGGGAATTTCGCTCGCGCAGAAGGTAAAAGGGGAGGCGAGTTCTTCACTCCGCCCAGCGTGGTCAAAGTGATCGTCGAGGTGCTCGAACCGTCGAAGGGTCGAGTGTATGACCCGTGCTGCGGGTCGGGCGGCATGTTCGTGCAGACGGAGAAGTTCATCTACGAGCACGACGGCGATCCGAAGGACATCTCGATCTACGGGCAGGAGAGCATCGAGGAAACCTGGCGGATGGCGAAAATGAACCTCGCCATTCATGGCATTGACAACAAAGGCCTCGGCCCACGGTGGGGTGACACCTTTGCCCGCGACCAGCACGCGGATGTGCAGATGGACTACGTGATGGCCAATCCGCCGTTCAATATCAAGCATTGGTCCCGCAATGAGGAAGATCCGCGCTGGCGGTTCGGTGTCCCGCCGGCCAATAACGCCAACTACGCCTGGATTCAACACATCCTGTCCAAGCTGGCACCAGGCGGTAAGGCCGGCGTGGTGATGGCCAACGGCTCGATGTCCTCGAACTCCAACGGGGAAGGGGAGATTCGCGCACAGATCGTTGAAGCTGATCTGGTGTCCTGCATGGTTGCGCTGCCGACGCAACTGTTCCGTAGCACGGGGATCCCGGTGTGCCTGTGGTTTTTCGCCAAGGACAAGACGGCGGGTAAGCAGGGTTCCATCGACCGCGCGGGACAAGTGCTGTTCATCGACGCCCGCGAGATGGGCTACATGGTGGACCGTGCCGAGCGTGCGTTGACGAACGAGGAGATTGTCCGTATCGGGGACACCTATCACGCTTGGCGGGGCTCGCAGTCCGCTGGTGCGAAAGGGCTTACCTACGAGGATGTTCCAGGTTTCTGCAAGTCGGCAACGTTGGAACAGATCAAGGCGGCTGGCTATGCGCTGGCGCCGGGGCGGTACGTCGGGGCGCACGAGGCCGAGGATGACGGTGAGCCCATCGACGACAAGATCGCGCGGCTGACGAAGGAGCTGTTGAAGGCGTTCGACGACTCGGCGCGGTGTCAGGAGGTTGTCCGCGAGCAACTGGAGAAGCTGTCATGAGTAGCTGGCATTGGGTCTCGTTGGGAGACCTGGCAGCGGACGAACGGAGCGCGATCTCGAAGCCGTACGGGTCTGCAATTTTTAAGGAGGACTACCGAGATCACGGTGTGCCAGTCGTCAGGGGCGTCAACCTGTCGAAAGGAGTCTTCCACGACGCCGACTTTGTGTTTATCGACTACGAATTGGCGGCCAAGATGCCAGGTGCTGAGATGCGGCCGGGCGATCTCGTCGTTACCCATCGTGGCACTGTTGGCCAAGTTTCAATGATCCCCCGCTCATCACGGTTCAAGCGTTATGTCGCCTCGACAAGTCACGTCAAAGTCCGGCTGGATCCAACGAAGGCAGTGCCTGAGTTCTACTACTATTGGTTTGCCGGTCCGCAGGGCCAGCATTCGATTTTGTCCAATGTATCGACCGTTGGGGTACCTGGCCTTGCACAGCCGGTCGCCACCGTCAAGAAGCTACAAGTCCCTTGGCCAAGGCCGGCCGAACAGCGAGCAATCGCGGAAGTGTTAGTCGCTCTCGATGACAAGATCGCTGCGAACGAACGTGTCCTCACACGAATCGATGGATTACTGACCGCGGAGTATGAAGGCGCTCTGCAAGCAGGTCATCAAGCTCTGCCTCTCGAGGAACTGGCGACCTTTCATAATCACCGGCGCATTCCTCTCTCGAGTCGTGAACGGGAAGCGCGCCAGGGCAATATCCCGTACTACGGCGCTGCAGGCAGGTTGGACTTTGTCAACGAGGCGCTGTTTGATCAAACGTTGGTACTCGTTGGTGAAGACGGCTCTGTTGTGAACGACTTTGGAAGCCCTGTCGTCCAATACATCTGGGGTCCTTCCTGGGTGAACAATCATGCCCATGTCTTAACTGGCAATGGCATTGCTACGGAGACCCTTCGATGCGCGCTTTCGCGATCAAACGTGACACACCTCGTAACGGGTGCCGTTCAGCCAAAGATCAGCATGGGAAACCTGAAGAAGCTGGTCCTTCGAATCCCATTGGAATCAGCGCGATTTGATGAAGTGGCTGAGAACTTTTCCGCGGTCACTAGGTCAGTTTCGGATGAGAATAATGTGCTCGCCCGAACCCGCGACGAACTACTCCCGCTCCTCATGTCCGGCAAGGTCCGCGTGAAGGATACCGAGTCAGCCGTAAATGAAGTGCTGTGAGCATCGCGGAGAACGACTTATGAGCGAGTACGACGAGCGGGCCAAGGCCGACGCTCGATTCCCGGTGCCACCGGCGCGGTCCGCCGTACCCGATTGGTACCCCGAACTGCTGGACGCAGTTGTCGAGTGCGTGCAAACCGGGCGCCAACGCGCGGTATCGGCCGCCAACCAACAACTCATCAGCACCTACTGGGCGGTGGGCGCTGCGATCCTGGGCCGCCAGCATGCCGAAGGTTGGGGCGCGCGTGTCATCGACCGCCTGGCTGCCGACCTACGGGAGCACTTTCCGGGCACCTCCGGGTTCTCGCCGCGCAACCTCAAGTACATGCGCGCCTTCGCCGCGGCCTGGCCGGAGAAGGAAATTGTGCAACGCTCCATTGCACAATTGCCGTGGCGTCACCACATCGCGCTGCTGGAGAAGCTCAACAGCCTTGAACTGCGCCTTTGGTATGCCCAGGCTGCCGTCGAGCAGGGATGGAGCCGCGACGTCCTGGTTCACCACATCGAAGGGAGGTTCCACGAACGCGCTGGCCGAGCCATCACCAACTTCACCCGCACCATCCCCCCGCCCGACTCCGACCTGGCGCAGCAGTCGACCCGCGACCCTTACCTGTTCGACTTCGTCGGCACTGCCGACATCCGCCGTGAGCGTGACCTCGAACGCGCACTGATCGACCACGTCGAACACTTCCTGCTCGAACTCGGGCAAGGGTTCGCCTTCGTTGGAAAGCAGGTCCACCTCGAAATCGGAGACACCGACTTCTACACCGATCTGCTCTTCTACCACTTGAAGCTTCGCTGCTTCGTGGTGATCGAACTCAAAGTCGGCGACTTCGATCCCAGTTACCTGAGTCAACTCGGCACCTACATGGCTGCGGTCGACGACCTGCTGCGGCATCGCGACGACAAGCCGACCATAGGGCTGCTGTTGTGCAAAACAAAGAACAACGTCGTCGCAGAGTATGCCCTCCGGGGTTACACCGCGCCGATCGGTGTCGCGGAATGGAAGACCGCCATCACCGAAAGCCTGCCCGCCGAACTCGAATCCAGCCTGCCCACAGTCGAAGAACTCGAAGCCGAGCTGGCGGACGAGTCCGGTCGCGTCGCGCACGAAGGAGAAGACCAATGACCGGATTCAGGGAAGCCGACTGGGAACAACTCGCGCTGGACACACTCGGCGAACGCGAATGGCAAAAGCTCACCGGAACACAGATCGCTCCCGGCGTCGAGGATGGCCGGCGGTCGTGGGATGACATTGTCTTACCTGACCGCATGCTCGCCAAGATGCGCGAACTCAATCCCCACGTCCCGGGCGAATACCTCGACCAGGCGCGTGCCGCCATCATCCAGCCGCAATCCCAGGATGCGATCGCCGAAAACTACCGGATACACAAGATCCTTGTCGAGGGCTACCGCGGCATCAGTTACATCGATGCAGATGGCATCGAGCAGAACCCGACCATCCGTCTGGTCAGCCACCGACCCGAGGACAACGAATTCCTTGCAGTGCAACAGGTTACGGTCCGTACCACCGAGCACCAGCGGCGCTTCGACGTGGTGCTGTACCTCAACGGCATGCCAGTCGCGATCTTCGAGCTCAAGCAGGCCGGCTCAGTTCATGCCGACATCGCTGCGGCCCACGCGCAACTGCGGACCTACCTGCGGGAGTTCCCGATGGCCTTCCGCTTCGCAGTGCTGACTGTCATCAGTGACGGCATCACTGCCCGATACGGAACACCTTTCACACCACTAGAGCACTTCGCGCCATGGAATGTCGATGACGACGGTCGGCTGGTGCAGTTCGGCGACCCGACCCACGACGAGAACATTGCGGTGGAGCTTGAAACCCTCATCGATGGACTGTTCAATACCGAGCGGTTCTTGCAGCTGCTGCGCAACTTCACCGCGTTCGACGAAGATGGCGATGGGCTGGCCAAGCGAATCGCAAAGCCGCACCAGTACTTTGCTGTCACCAAAGCCGTGTGGAAGACGGTCGAAGCCGCAGAAAGCAATGGCAAGGCCGGTGTCGTCTGGCACACCCAAGGCTCCGGCAAGTCGATGGAGATGGAGCTGTACGCGCACTTGGTCGCCAAACAGCCCAAGCTCAAAAACCCGACTATCGTCGTCGTCACCGACCGCAAGGAGCTCGACACCCAGCTCTTCGAGACCTTCAATCGCTCACGCCTCCTTGGCGAGTCGCCAAAGAAAGTAACCAAGCGCGCGGACCTGCGCGACGAGCTCTCCAACCGAACCACCGGCGGCATTTACTTCACCACGCTGCAGAAGTTTGGCCTGACTAAGGAGGAACGTGAATCCGGCGCGGATCACCCACTGCTGACCGACCGCCGCAACATCGTCGTCATTGTCGACGAGGCTCACCGCAGCCACTACGACAACCTCGACGGCTATGCACGCCACATCCGCGACGCCTTGCCGAACGCCGTGTTCATCGCGTTCACCGGCACGCCGATCTCGTTCGCCGACCGGAACACTCGGGAAGTGTTCGGGAAGGATATCGACGTCTATGACCTCACGCGGGCTGTCACTGACAACGCCACCGTACCAGTGTATTTCCAACCTCGACTGGCCAAAGTCGGCTGGTCGAAGGACTTCAGCGAAGACGACCTCGACCATGCAGTCGACGAGGCAACCCTCGGACTCGACGACGTGGAACGCGCCCAGATCGAAAAGTCGGTGGCGGTCATCAACGCCATTTACGGGGCGCCCGAGCGGCTCACGGCGCTGGCCGAGGACATCGTCAACCACTGGGAAGCGCGGTCCGAGGAAATGCGCAAATTCATCTCCTCGCCAGGCAAGGCGTTCATTGTCGGCGCCACTCGTGAGATTTGTGCACAGCTGTACGAGGAGATCATCAAGCTGCGACCGGACTGGCACGACGATTCCATCGACAAAGGCGTGATCAAGGTCGTCTATTCCGGTTCTCCGCAAGACCAAGGCGTCGTCGCCAAACATGTGCGCCGGGAAAGCCAGAACAAGGCGATTCAGAAGCGGCTGCGTGACGCCGAGGACGAGCTGCAGATCGTCATCGTCAAGGACATGATGCTTACCGGCTTCGATGCGCCGCCCTTGCACACCCTCTACCTCGACCGGCCGCTCAAGGGTGCATTGCTGATGCAGACACTGGCCCGGGTCAACCGGACGTTCCGGGGCAAGCCTTCTGGGCTGCTGGTGGCCTATGCGCCGTTGGCCGAGAACCTCGCCGCGGCCCTAGCCGAATACACCGAGACCGACCGCAACACCAAGCCCGTCGGCAAGGACATCGACGCGGCGGTCGAGGTCACTCGGAAACTTGTTGCCCAGCTCGATGAGCTGTGCGCAGGCTACGACTGGCGCTCGAAAGTCGATGCATCGAAGCACGGATGGATGAAGGCCGCGATCGGCCTCACCGCGTACCTGCGCTCGCCATCCACCCCGGGTAACCAGGTACCGGAGGGCGAGCCGACCCTCGGAGACCGATTCCGAAATCAGGCCAACCACCTTGCGCGGGCGTGGTCGCTCTGCGTGGGGAACGAAACCCTGGACACGTTACGGCCGACGGTCAAGTTCTACGAACAGGTCCGGGTCTGGATGGGCAAGTTCGATGCCCAGCAACGCCAGGCGGAGGGCAAGCCCATTCCCGACGACATTAAACGGTTGTTGTCAAGTCTCGTCGCAGAATCGACTGCGTCGGGTGAGATCGTTGACATCTACGATGCGGCCGGCCTGCCCAAACCGTCTCTGTCCGAGCTCGGGCCGGACTATGAGGCTAAGGCTAAGGCCGCGGCACACCCGCACCTGGCGATCGAGGCATTGCGCGCGGTGCTGACCAAGGAGCTTGCGGCGGCTACGAAGAACAATGTGGTGCGGCAACGCGCGTTCTCAGATCGGATTTCCGATCTGATGCGTCGCTACACCAACCAACAGCTCACCTCCGCCGAGGTAATCGCGGAATTGATTGCGATGGCGAAAGATGTTGCTGCTGAGAGTGATCGGGGCAAGCACTTCACTCCGCCACTCTCGAATGACGAGCTGGCCTTCTACGACGCCGTGGCGCAGAACGAATCGGCGGTCGAGCTGCAGGGAGAGGACGTGCTTGCCCAGATCGCGCGCGAGCTAGTTGGCGTGATGCAGCGCGACACAAAGACCGACTGGACAGTACGTGACGACGTGCGCGCAAAGTTACGGTCGTCGATCAAGCGGTTGCTGGTGAAGTATCGGTACCCGCCAGACAAGCAGCCGGAAGCGATCAAGTTGGTGATCGAGCAGATGGAGGCGCTGGCGCCGGAATACGCCGAGCGGGCGGGCCGCATGGCAAAGGGGGAGGACTGTGAGTGATCGGCTAATTCGTGGATGCGAGGCCGAAGAACACAGAAATGCCCCGTTCGTCTGCGCAAAAGCGGTGCTGCGACGTCAATTAACCGTCGGGGTGCTCCGCCTGGTACTCGACTTTGGTATACGGTTTACCGAGAGCACGGCGACGCTCGGCTTCCTCGAACACCTGCTGAAGCGCGTTCTGGTCATACCCGGATTTGCGTGCAATCTCGCGGTACAGCGCGTTGTCCATGGCGTAAACACCAGGGATGGTCTCGCGCAAATGTCTGCGGTAAATAGCCGCAAACGGGTCCTCGCCGGCCGCGCGCCGGCGCTCAACCTCTTCTTGTAGCCGCTGCCGCGCTTCGTCCTCGGTGGGCGCCGACACCGACCAATCAGTACCCGGATACGACGCCTGCCAGCCTGCGTTGCGTTGTTCAGTTTGCGGCTGGACACGGAATGCCCACCGCTTGACGTCGTCCTCGTCGGCTGTGGTCATCGATTACTCCCGCTGTCCATCAGGGAAATATCCCCGACTCGTCCTCATCGGTGTGGTAGATGTCCGTCGTCCCATCCGGGTATGCCACCAGACACTCGAATTCCCACGGCATCCCCCTGGCGTGCTCGATACACACAACATGAATGCGGTCTGGGATATCGGGTGGCAAGCCCGCGACTGCGTCCACTGGCTGCACGTCATCTCGCCCGCTGCTCGCAACAGTGCCCACTGTTCCCAGATCAGCCGTGGTGGTGGTCAACTCACGCGCAACCTTACGGTCTACGCCCTCTAGTTGTTCGGCACGAGCGCGGATGTCACCAGCGAATGCTTCTGCTCGTGCTTGGCGAGCCGCGTGGTCTGCGGGTGTGGTGCTACTGCGCGTATCAGTGACCGAAAGGTCTTCCCCGACAGTGAACCCCGCGTTCTGGGCGTCTTCGACGGCATACAGGACTCTTCGTTGGGCCGCGCCGATGTCGCTGGCACCATTACGCGCAATCCCGGCTGCCTTACGCAACTGGTCGGCTTTGCCGCTGACTACGGACAGGTCCGCGCCGGTTCGTTGCCGAAGCCCGTCACCCCCAGCGCCTTTCCACGTGATGGAATAGGACTGGTTTCGCATCTGAAGAAAAACGTCCTCCCACTGATCGGCGGTCTTACTCCAGTAGCTGGCCGCATTGACCAAGTGCTCGGTGGTCCATGCTCGAACCTGCGACAATGTGACCGGCATCTACACCACTGCCACCCGCGTCACAGCAGCCATCTCACCCGCCCCAGTCGCCTCTTGATTCGCGTAATCTGCAGCCGCCGAAGTAACCCTGGCAGCCTCAGCCTGAATTCGGCTGGCAAATGCCGCCCTAGCGACGGCGATTGCTGCATTGACGCCACTCACCGCCGCCGTGGTGGCTTGGAACGGCTGCCCCGGCGATGGCGGCGCTACCTCCGCAAGTTGGGCGCTCAAACCCTGCCATTGACCGGCCGCAGCTCTTAGCTGATCAAGTACGACCTGCAGTTCGTCCGATCCCACCTGCACGAGTTTATGCCGCTAGTCTGCATGGACGCTATTCGCTGTTCCGAGCTTGCTCGGCACGTTTGTCAAGCCCAGGTGGCCGCGCGGTGGCCCGCTAGCGCCGAAACTGCGCTCAGCGCGCCCCTTCGGGCCCGATCCACGCGCTTGGCGCAGACTCGGCGCCATCAGGGCGGACTCGCCGGGCTAAGGTGATTGCCCGTGGCCGAGATCGCGCCGCTGCGCGTGCAACTGATCGCCAAGACCGACTTCCTGGCGCCCCCGGACGTGCCGTGGAGCACCGACGCCGACGGCGGCCCCGCGCTGGTCGAGTTCGCCGGGCGGGCCTGCTACCAGAGCTGGTCGAAACCCAACCCCAAAACCGCGACCAACGCCGGCTACATCAAGCACATCATCGACGTCGGCCACTTCTCGGTGCTCGAACACGCGAGCGTGTCGTTCTACATCACCGGCATCTCCCGGTCCTGCACCCACGAGCTGATCCGGCACCGGCACTTCTCCTATTCCCAGCTCTCCCAGCGCTACGTGCCCGAAAACGACTCCCGCGTCGTCGTGCCGCCGGGCCTGGACGACGATCCCGAGCTGCAGCAGATCCTGGCCGCGGCCGCCGACGCCAGCCGGGCCACCTACACCGAGCTGCTGGCCAGGCTGGAGGCCAAGTTCGCCGACCAACCCAGCGCCGTACTGCGGCGCAAACAGGCCCGCCAGGCCGCCCGCGCGGTGCTGCCCAACGCGACCGAAACCCGCATCGTCGTCACCGGCAACTACCGCGCCTGGCGCCACTTCATCGCCATGCGGGCCAGCGAGCACGCCGACGTGGAGATCCGGCGGCTGGCCATCGAGTGCCTGCGCCGGCTGGCGGACGTCGCGCCCGCGGTGTTCGCCGACTTCGAGATCGCCACGCTGGCCGACGGCACCGAGGTCGCCACCAGCCCGCTGGCCACCGAGGCCTGAGCGGTCACGAAACCCCTTGCCCCCGCCAGGTAACCTGAACAGCGTGAGCACGGTCGGATTCGACGCCCCAGCGCGGTTGGGAACCGTGCTGACCGCGATGGTCACGCCGTTCGCGGCCGACGGCTCGCTGGACACCGCCGCCGCCGCGCGGCTGGCCAATCATCTCGTCGACTCCGGCTGTGACGGGCTGGTGGTGTCCGGAACCACCGGCGAATCCCCGACCACCACCGACGACGAGAAGCGCGAGCTGCTGCGGGTCGTGCTCGAGGCGGTCGGCGACCGGGCCCGCGTCATCGCCGGCGCCGGCACCTACGACACCGCGCACAGCGTCCGGCTGGCCAAGGCCTGCGCGGCCGAGGGCGCGCACGGGCTGCTGGTGGTCACGCCCTACTACTCCAAGCCCCCGCAGCGCGGGCTGATCGCGCATTTCACCGCCGTCGCCGACGCGACCGAACTGCCGGTGCTGCTCTACGACATTCCCGGACGCTCGGTGGTGCCCATCGAGTCGAGCACCATCCGCGCGCTGGCGTCGCACCCCAACATCGTCGGCGTCAAGGACGCCAAGGCCGACCTGCACGCCGGCGGCCAGATCATCGCCGAGACCGGACTGGCCTACTACTCCGGAGACGACGCGCTGAACCTGCCGTGGCTGGCCATGGGCGCCACCGGCTTCATCAGCGTAATCTCGCACGTCGCCGCCAATCAGCTACGGGAGTTGTTGTCCGCCTTCACTTCCGGGGACATCGCCACCGCCCGCAAGATCAACGCGACCGTCGCGCCGCTGTGCGACGCGATGGCCCGCCTGGGCGGGGTGACGATGTCGAAAGCGGGGCTGCGGCTGCAGGGCATCGACGTCGGCGACCCGCGACTGCCGCAGGTGCCGGCGACGCCCGAGCAGATCGAGGCGTTGACCGCCGACATGCGTGCGGCCTCGGTGCTCAGGTGACCCGGGGAGCGTCCGAGCAGTGGATGTAGACCTCGCCCCGCCTGGCCCGCTGGCCGCCGGGGGGTTGCGGGTCACCGCGCTGGGCGGCATCAGCGAAATCGGCCGCAACATGACGGTTTTCGAGCACCTGGGCCGGCTGTTGATCATCGACTGCGGGGTGATGTTTCCCACCCACGACGAGCCCGGCGTCGATCTGATCCTGCCGGACCTGCGGCACATCGAAGACCGGCTCGACGACATCGAGGCGCTGGTGCTCACCCACGCGCACGAGGACCACATCGGCGGCATTCCCTACCTGCTCAAGCTGCGGCCCGACATCCCGGTCGTCGGTTCGAAATTCACCCTGGCCCTGGTCGCCGCCAAGTGCCGCGAACACCGGCTCAAGCCGGTGTTCGTCGAGGTGTCCGAGGGGCGCAAGAGCACCCACGGCGTGTTCGAATGCGAATACTTCGCCGTCAACCACTCCATCCCCGACGCGCTGGCGATCGCCGTACACACTGGCGCCGGAACGGTTTTGCACACCGGCGACATCAAGCTCGACCAGCTTCCCCTGGACGGCCGGCCCACCGATCTGCCCGGCATGTCGCGGCTCGGTGACGCCGGGGTCGATCTGTTCCTGTGCGATTCGACCAACGCCGAGCTGCCCGGCGTCGGCCCCTCGGAAAGCGAAGTCGGCCCGACCCTGCACCGGCTGATCCGCGGCGCCGAGGGCCGCGTCATCGTGGCCTGCTTCGCCTCCAACGTGGACCGGGTTCAGCAGATCATCGATGCCGCAGTGGCATTGGGCCGGCGGGTGTCGTTCGTTGGCCGGTCGATGGTGCGCAACATGGGCATCGCCCGCGAACTCGGATTCCTGCGGGTGGCCGACGCCGACGTGATCGACATCGGCGCCGCCGAGCTGATGCCGCCGGAGCGGGTGGTGCTGATCACCACCGGCACCCAGGGCGAGCCGATGTCGGCGCTGTCGCGGATGTCGCGCGGCGAGCACCGCAGCATCACGTTGACCGCGGGCGACCTTGTGGTGCTGGCCTCGTCGCTGATCCCGGGCAACGAGGAGGCGGTCTACGGCGTGATCGACGAGCTCGCCAAGATCGGCGCCCGGGTGGTCACCAACGCCCAAGCGCGCGTTCATGTTTCGGGCCACGCCTACGCCGGTGAGCTGTTGTTCCTCTACAACGGCGTCCGGCCGCGCCACGTGATGCCGGTGCACGGGACGTGGCGGATGCTGCGGGCCAACTCCAAGCTGGCGGCCCGCACCGGCGTGCCGGAGGAGTCGATCCTGCTGGCCGAGAACGGGGTGAGCGTCGACCTGGTCGCGGGCAGGGCCTCGATCTCCGGGGCGGTGCCGGTCGGCAAGATGTTCGTCGACGGCCTGGTCGACGGCGACGTCGGCGACATCACGTTGGGGGAGCGGCTGATTCTGTCGTCGGGTTTCGTGGCGGTGACGGTGGTGGTGCAGCGCGGCACCGGGCGTCCGGTGGCGCCACCGCATCTGCATTCGCGCGGCTTCTCCGAGGACCCCAAGGCGCTCGAGCCCGCGGTGCGCCGGGTCGAGGAGGAGCTCGAGGCGCTGGTGGCCGAGAACATCACCGACCCCAGCCGCATCGCCCAGGGGGTGCGGCGCACCGTCGGCAAATGGGTGGGCGAAACCTACCGCCGACAGCCGATGATCGTCCCCACCGTCATCGAGGTCTAGCCCCGGCTCACTCCGCACCCGGCTCCCTTGCTCCGCGAAACTTAAAGCAGGCAGGCGCTTTTCGGCGTGTCGCCGCCAAGGTTTAAGTGTCGCGAACGCCCGCGGTGGCTAGGTCTTCTCCGCGTAGGCCGACCATTCCAGCTGGGAGGCTTTGAGTTTGCGGCCGGTGGGCACGACATACCGCTGCATGAGTTCGTCGGGTCCGGCCTGCTCCACCAGCCGCCAGCCGTACTCGGCGAGGAAGTCGGCGACCTCGCCGGGCTGCAAGCCGAAATGCCACAGCTGGCGCCGCTGGCGCACGTTGCGGTACAGCGTGCGGGTGCCGTACCGGTTAGTGCCGTCGATGAAATCGCTTCGCACATAAGTGAACACCAGCCGGCTGCCCGGGGCGGCCGCGCGCAGCCCGTCCAGCGTCCGGCGCACGGTGGCCTCGCTGAGGTACTGGGTGACGCCTTCGCAGATGAAGAACACCCGGTAGTCGGTGCGGTAGCCGTGCTCGGCCAGCGCGGTGAGCAGGTCGTCGTGCTCGAGGTCCAACGCGACCAACCGAACCGACAGCGGCAGCTCGCCGAGCACCCGGCGGACCGTCTTGAATTTGCGGGCGACGTTGACCGGCAGGTCGACCTCGAACACCGGGATGCGCACCCGCCGGGTCAGCAGGTAGGCCCGGGTGTCGAGCCCCGCCCCCAAGATGACGACGGCGTTGATGTCGTCGAGCGACTCCTTGAGCTTGTCGGCGATGAAACGCTTGCGGCAGGCCAGATTCGCCCACAGCCCGGGACCGGTGAACTCCGAGCCGCGGATCATCAGGTGACGAACCGGGGCGAACCGGGTGGCGCCGACCAGCCAGCGCAGCGGGGCGGGCAGGAACAGCTCGGCGAAGTCGTCGTCTACCAAACGGCGGCCGGGCGGCTCGTTCTGCTCCACCGCCGCCAACACCATCGGCCCAAATGCCGTCTGCGCTACCGGATTTCGTGCCATGGCCGCTACTTGTTCAAAAAGCCCGCGTCCACCGGCAGGGTGACGCCGGTGATGTAGCGGGCCTGGTCGGACACCAACCACGCCACCGCGTTGGCGACGTCTTCGGGGGCGAGCACCTCCACCGGCATGGCATTGCCCATCGCCCCCGGCGTGTCGGTCGCGGCGGCCATCTTGGCCAGCCACTCCCGGGTGAACTCGTTGTTGATCATCGGCGTCTCCACCCCGGAGGGATGGATCGAGTTCACCCGGATCATCTGCCCGGCAAGCAGATTCGCGTATACCCGCATCAAACCCACCACCCCGTGCTTGGCGGCGACGTAGCCGACCGAACCCGGGTCCGCGCTGCCGACGCCGGCCAGCCCGGCGCTCGAACTGATCAGCACGATCGACCCGCCGGTGCCCTGTTTGACCAGGGCCGGGATCGCGACCTTGATGGTGTGGTAGACGCCGGTGAGGTTGACGTCGATCACGTCGTGCCAGCCGTCGTCACCGGCGGACATGGGCGCGATGCCGGCGTTGGCCACCACGATGTCCAGGCGGCCGAACTCGTCGAGACCCGCCTGCAGCGCCGCCGACAGGGATTCCCGGTCGCGCACGTCGGCCTGCCTGGCCACGATGCGCGAGCCGATGTCCTCCACCAGCTTCACCGTGGCCGCCAGCTCCTCGGGGGTGGCCAGCGGGTAGGGCACGCTGGCGATCTGGTCACACAGGTCGACGGCGATGATGTCCGCGCCGTCGGCGGCCAGCCGCACCGCGTGCGCGCGCCCCTGACCGCGCGCCGCGCCGGTGATGAAGGCGACCTTTCCCGTCAGGGGCCCTTCCGACGAGCGGGGCATCAGGGACGCAACTGTCCCTTGCCCGGGTCGCCGGCCGGAACCGGCTGCAACATCTTGATGTCCGGGGCCCCGTCGAGGTGCTCGCCGGCCGCGCTGAACATCTTGCCGATCGCGGGCGCGGTGCTGTGCGTCTTGAGCGCCTCCTCGTCGGCCCACTGCTCGACGAACACGAACGTCTCGCCCGACTGGTGCAGCGAATACAGCTGACAACCGGGTTCGTCGTGCACCTCTTCGACCGCACGAGTCAAGATGTCGCGGACGGTGTCGACCGATTCCGGTTTGACGGTCATGGTGGCGACGACGACGACGGGCATGCTTGTGGCCTCCTGGGCGCTCCGGGTGTGGGGTGACGAGCACGACTTCTCGCACCGGATGTCACCCTACTCACGCGAATTCAGGGCCCATCCCGCAGCTGCCGCACAAGCCTGGTCGTTACCAGTGTGGCGGGTGGTGTAGATGATGCCGTTGCGACTACCCTTGCCGTCATGCCCAGTAAGACCGCCGCCCGCTCCGGAAGCCGAACGAGCAGGTCAAAGGCCACTTCGCGGTCCAGCGGGTCGCGCGGCGCGCGACCGGCGGCGTCCCGCCGCAAGCCCGGCAGGCCCACCCGGCGGCGGCAGCACCCGCCGCTGGTCGCCGCGGGCCTGACCTGCGGCCGCGCCCTGCGCGCCGGCTGGATGCTGGCCGCCCGGGGCACCGGCGGCGCGGCCCGGTCGATCGGGCGGGCCCGCGACATCGACCCCGGGCACCGCCGCGACGGCATCGCGCTGCTGCTGCTGGGCTTCTCGGTGGTGGTCGCCGCCAGCTCGTGGTTCCACGCCGCCGGGCCGGTCGGGGCCTGGGTGGACACCGCGCTGCGGACGTTCATCGGCGCGGGCGTGCTGGCGCTGCCGGTCGTCACGGCCGCGGTGGCGGTGACGCTGATGCGCACCGAGCCCGATCCCGACGTGCGGCCCAGGCTGATCCTTGGCGCCGGGCTGATCGCCCTGTCGGTGCTGGGCCTGCGCCACCTGTGGTCGGGATCGCCGGGCGACCCCGACGCGCGCCGGCGCGCGGCCGGATTCATCGGCTTCGCCATCGGCGGCCCGCTCTCCGACGGGCTGACGCCCTGGATCGCGGCGCCGCTGCTGTTCATCGGCTTCATGTTCGGGCTGCTGCTGTTGACCGGCACCACCATCCGCGAGCTGCCCGTGGTGATGCGCAACCTGTTCCACACCCGGTTCGTCGAGGACTACAACGACGAGGACTACACCGACGCGGACTACACCGACGGGGACTACGGCGACGAGCCCTACGACTACGCCGGCGAATTCGACGACGCGACCGCGCAACCGGAGCCGG
The DNA here is from genome assembly GCF_025821985.1 of Mycobacterium timonense. Classification (NCBI taxonomy): domain Bacteria; kingdom Bacillati; phylum Actinomycetota; class Actinomycetes; order Mycobacteriales; family Mycobacteriaceae; genus Mycobacterium; species Mycobacterium timonense. The sequence goes on from NZ_JACKSY010000065.1 coordinate 18,457, forward strand.
AACCGGCGGCGTGGGCGCCCGACGACGACGCCCAGGCCGCGCTGCAGGACGACATCCCCACCGTGCCCGAGCCCGCCGTCAAAACCGGGCGCGGCCGCAAGCGGGGACGCGCGGCCGACAACTCCGACACCATCGAGCTGGACCGGGTGGTCGAGGGACCCTACGTGCTGCCGTCGCTGAGCCTGCTGGTGGCCGGGGACCCGCCGAAGAAGCGCAGCGCCGCGAACAACGTCATGGCCGACGCCATCACCGAGGTGCTCAACCAGTTCAAGGTGGACGCCGCCGTCACCGGCTGCACCCGCGGGCCGACCGTGACCCGCTACGAGGTGGAGCTGGGGCCCGGGGTGAAGGTGGAGAAGATCACCGCCCTGCAGAAGAACATCGCGTACGCGGTGGCCACCGAGAGCGTGCGGATGCTGGCGCCCATCCCCGGCAAGTCGGCCGTCGGCATCGAGGTGCCCAACACCGACCGCGAGATGGTGCGGCTGGCCGACGTGCTGACCGCCCCGTCCACCCGTCGCGACCACCACCCGCTGGTGATCGGCCTGGGCAAGGACATCGAGGGCGACTTCATTTCGGCGAACCTGGCCAAGATGCCGCACCTGCTGGTGGCCGGCTCCACCGGCTCGGGCAAGTCCAGCTTCGTCAACTCGATGCTGATCTCGCTGCTGGCCCGGGCCACCCCGGAAGAGGTCAGGATGATCCTGATCGACCCGAAGATGGTGGAACTGACGCCCTACGAAGGCATTCCGCATCTGATAACCCCGATCATCACCCAGCCCAAGAAGGCCGCCGCGGCGCTGGCCTGGCTGGTCGAGGAGATGGAGCAGCGCTACCAGGACATGCAGGCCTCCCGGGTGCGCCACATCGACGACTTCAACGCCAAGGTGCGCTCCGGTGAGATCACCGCGCCGCTGGGCAGCCAGCGCGAATACCGGCCCTACCCGTACGTGGTGGCAATCGTCGACGAACTGGCCGACCTGATGATGACCGCGCCGCGCGACGTCGAGGACGCCATCGTGCGGATCACCCAGAAGGCCCGCGCCGCGGGCATTCACCTGGTGCTGGCCACCCAGCGCCCGTCCGTCGACGTCGTCACCGGCCTGATCAAGACCAACGTGCCGTCCCGGCTGGCGTTCGCGACGTCGTCGCTCACCGACTCCCGGGTGATCCTGGACCAGGCCGGCGCGGAGAAGCTGATCGGCATGGGCGACGGCCTGTTCCTGCCGATGGGCGCGTCCAAGCCGATCCGGTTGCAGGGCGCCTTCATCACCGACGAGGAGATCCAGGCCGTCGTCGCCGCCTGCAAGGACCAGGCCGAACCCGAGTACACCGAGGGCGTCACCGCCGTCAAAACCAGCAGCGAACGCGCCGACGTCGACCCCGACATCGGCGACGACATGGACGTGTTCCTGCAGGCCGTCGAGCTAGTGGTGTCCAGTCAGTTCGGCTCCACCTCGATGCTGCAGCGCAAGCTGCGGGTCGGGTTCGCCAAGGCCGGCCGGCTGATGGACCTGATGGAGACCCGCGGCATCGTCGGGCCCTCCGAGGGGTCCAAGGCGCGCGAGGTGCTGGTCAAGCCCGACGAGCTGGCCGGCACGCTGGCGCTGATCCGCGGCTCCGGGGCCGGATCGGCCGACGCCGACGGCGGCGATCCCGACTAGCGCCGTTTAGCGCCGAACGTCACGCCAGCGTGACGCTCGGCCGCCAGCGTCACGCCAGCGTGACGCCCGGCCGCCAGCGTCACGCCAGCGTGACGCCCGCGCGGCGCGAGCGAGGCCTAGAGCACCAGCAGCATCCGCGAGTTGCCGAGGATGTTCGGCTTGACGTAGCTCAGGTCCAAAAATTCGGCCACCCCGATGTCGTAGGAGCGGCACATCTCCTCGAACACCTCGGCGGTCACCGGCGTGCCCTCGATCTCGGTGAAGCCGTGCTTGCCGAAGAACTCGGTCTCGAACGTCAACACGAACAGCCGCTTGAGCTCCAGCTCGCGGGCGACCTGCAGCAGCCGGTCCACGATCGCGTGGCCGATGCCGTGACCGGTCATCGCGGGGTTGACCGCGACGGTGCGGATTTCGCCGAGGTCCGACCACAGCACGTGCAGCGCCCCGCACCCGACCACCCGGCCCGGGGAATCGGGGAGCTCGGCCACCCAGAATTCCTGGACCGCCTCATACAGCGTCACGAGGTTCTTTTCCAGCAGGATCTTTCCCGCGTAGGTGTCGACGAGTTCTTTGATGGCGGGAACATCGGACGTTCGCGCGCGTCGAACCAGCGGCCGGTAGCGCTGCGGACTTTCGGTCACGGCTAACAGTATCGGCATCACGGACGGCTGCGCTGGTCAACCGTTATTCTGTTGCGGTGCCGGGGCAGCCGCAGACGGGTCCGATGGTAGGGCGGGCAAACATCGCCAACCTGGCCAACACGTTGACCCTGCTGCGGCTGGTGTTGGTGCCGGTCTTTCTGCTCGCCCTGTTCGCCGGTGACGGCCACGAGACCGGCTTCCGCATCCTGGCTTTCCTGATCTTCGCGTTCGCCTGCATCACCGATCGGCTGGACGGGCTGCTGGCCCGCAACTACGGGATGGCCACCGAATTCGGCGCGTTCGTCGACCCGATCGCGGACAAGACGCTGGTCGGGTCGGCGCTGATCGGGCTGTCCATGCTCGGCGAGCTGCCGTGGTGGATCACCGTGCTGATCCTGGCCCGCGAATTCGGGGTCACCGTGCTGCGGTTGGCGGTCATCCGCCGGGGCGTGATCCCGGCCAGCTGGGGCGGCAAGCTCAAGACGGTGGTGCAGGTGTTCGCCATCGGTTTGTTCGTGCTGCCGTGGGCGGGCACGCCCGGGCCGTTCCGGGTGGGCGCGGCCGTGGTGATGGGCGCGGCCATCGTGCTCACGGTGATCACCGGGATCGACTACGTGGTCTCGACGGTGCGCGAAGTGCGCCGGACCGCCGCCTGATTCGGGCTGATTCGGCATCCCCGAACGGGAACCACCGCGGCCCCGCCGGCGTTCACCTAATTGAGCACCTGCCGGAGGCGAGTGAAGAGGCGTGCCGCGCAGGGCCGACTGGACGAAGGAGGGCGGGATGCCGCCATTGGTGCGCGAGGTCATCGGCGACGTACTGCGCGAGGCCCGCACGACGCAAGGCCGGACACTGCGCGAGGTGTCCGATACGGCGCGGGTGAGCCTCGGCTACCTGTCCGAGGTGGAACGCGGCCGCAAGGAGCCGTCCAGCGAGCTGCTCAACGCGATCTGCGACGCGCTGGACGTCCCGTTGTCGTCGGTGCTCACTGACGCCGGCGAGCGGATGGCCAGCGAGGAACGCGCGGCCGTCGCCGCGCCGGCCGGCCCCAGCATCGACGCCAGCACCAAGGTCGTCATCCCGCCGGTGGCCAGCCTGGCGCTGGCCTGAGCGGCGGGATCCCCGCAAGGGGTACGGCGATCGGCGCCGACCCACTAAATTGAGCGACAGGCGTGGAGCCTTTTCAGGGCCGCCGCGGCCCCTCGAGAAGCGAAGGTGGAGCTGACTGATGGCCAATCCGTTCGTCAAGGCGTGGAAGTACCTGATGGCGAAGTTCAACGCCACGATCGACGAGCGCGCCGACCCCAAGGTGCAGATCCAGCAGGCCATCGAGGAAGCCCAGCGCACCCACCAGGCGCTGACCCAGCAGGCCGCTCAGGTCATCGGCAACCAGCGCCAACTCGAGATGCGGCTCAACCGCCAGCTCGCCGACGTGGAGAAGCTGCAGGTCAACGTGCGTCAGGCGCTGACGCTGGCCGACCAGGCCACCGCCGCCGGCGACACCGCCAAGGCCACCGAGTACAACAACGCCGCCGAGGCGTTCGCCGCCCAGCTGGTCACCGCCGAGCAAAGCGTCGAAGACCTCAAGACGCTGCACGACCAGGCGCTCAACGCCGCCGCCCAGGCCAAGAAGGCGGTCGAGCAGAACGCGATGGTGCTGCAGCAGAAGATCGCCGAGCGCACCAAGCTGCTCAGCCAGCTCGAACAGGCCAAGATGCAGGAACAGGTCAGCGCCTCACTGCAGTCGATGAGCGAGCTGGCCGCCCCCGGCAACGTGCCCAGCCTGGACGAGGTGCGCGACAAGATCGAGCGGCGCTACGCCAACGCGATCGGGGCCGCCGAACTGGCACAGGGCTCCGTGCAGGGCAGGATGCTCGAGGTCGAGCAGGCCGGCGTGCAGATGGCCGGGCATTCCCGGCTCGAGCAGATCCGCGCCTCGATGCGGGGCGAGGCGTTGCCGACCGGAGGCACACCGGCCGCCGGCGGCACCCAGGCCACCCCCGCGCCCGGCCAGGGCGCCGGCGACGCGGTCAGCGAGAAACCACTTGGTCAGTAGCTCATGGCCGTGAACGCAACGCAGCCCGGGCCGTGGCGGGCGTTGCTGCAGCGCGGAGTGGCCGCCGCCGCCGACCTTTCCGACCTGGTGGCCCGCAAGATCAGCGCGGCCACGGACCCGCGGGCGCGCCTGCTGCGCCGCCGCCGCCGCGCGCTGCGCTGGGGCCTGATCTTCACCGCCGGGTGCGCGTTCTGGGCGGTGCTGACGATCGTGCTGGCCGCCTGGGGATGGTTCGCCCTGCTGCTGGAGATCACCGGCGCCGTCGCGGTCGTGATGGCCATTCCGGCGACGTTGCTGCTGCTGCGCTACCGCTGGCTGCGCGCCGAGCCGCTGCCGGCGCCCCGGCCGGCGACCGTGCGCCGGCTGCCGCCGCCGGGTTCGGCGGCCCGCCCGGCGATGTACGCGCTGGGCGCCTCCGAACGCGGCTTCGCCTCGTTGCTGGCCGTGCTGGAGCGGGGCGCGATGTTGCCGGCCGCCGAAATCCGCGACCTGACCGCGGCCGCCGGCCGCACCTCGGCGGCCATGGCGTCCACCGCCGCTCAGGTGGTGTCCATGGAACGGGCGGCGCAGGCCGGCGAGGAATCCCGGTCGTATCTGGCGCCCACCATCAACGCGTTCACCGCGCAGCTGAGCGCCGGGGTGCGCCAGTACAACGAAATGGTCACCGCCGCAGCGAGATTGGTGTCCGCGGCCAACGGTGACGGGTCAACCGCGTCGCAGCACTATCGGGCCGAGCTGGTCGGGGCCACCGACCGGCTGAACGGGTGGGCGCAGGCCTTCGACGAACTCGGCGGGTTACGCGGCGCCGGTTAGTCTTCCGGGCGCGGGCCGTAGCGCTCGATGTAGGAGCGGTGGATGTGGGCGTCGCGCTGCCGGGAGACCTCGTCGACCAGCTCGGGGTCCAGATCGTGCACGGCCAGCATGTGCCGGCGCCACACCTTGTTGAGCGCGTGCGAAAAATACACGAACGGAATGAGAATCGGCAGCGTCATGCTCAGGTGAACGTCGAGCGCCGTCGGGATCAACCAGAACGGGGCCAGCACCAGCACCGCCGGCACCGCCACCCGCCGCATCATCCGGGCCGTCGCGCCCTTGCCGGCCAGGTCGTTGCGCACCCAGTCGCGCATCGAGTCCGGCAGCCGCCCGCCGCAGCAATAGCGGACGAACTGAACGAAATTCGGCCGGGTGCGGCCCCTGTCCTGGCTCATGGCGCGCTCAGAACGTGGCTTTCAGCGACGGCAGCAGCAGCGCGGCCACCCCGCGCGCCGTGGCCTTGAGCATGTCGAAGAAGTCGAAGTAGTCCCGCCACAACGTGATTCGCCCGTTCTGCACCTCGAACACGCCGCACACCCAGAACTGCAGCCGCAGCGGGCCGAAGATCAGCGCATCGGTGCGTTCGGTGAGCACCGCGCCGCCGTCGGCCGCGATGCGGTGGATCTTCACCTCGAAGGCGGCGCGGCCCTCCATCCGGCGAAACAGCTTCATGGCTCGGGCCCGGCCGTGGATGGTGGGCAGCCCGACGTTCTCGTAGACGAGGTCGTCGGCCAGCGCGGCCTCGGCGGCGTCGTAATCCGCGTCCTGCAGCGCGTTGAGGAATCCTTCGACCGTACGGGTGTTCGCAACGGTGGTCCCAGTCAGCTCGGTCATATCGCCAGCGTAGGCGAGCGTGGCGGCCGAACGCTGTGGCAGGGTGAATCCGATGCGCGTCGCCGTGGTCGCCGGGCCGGATCCCGGGCATTCGTTCCCGGCGATCGCGCTGTGCCGCCGCTTCGCCGACGCCGGCGATACCCCCACGCTGTTCACCGGCGCCGAGTGGCTGGACACCGCCCGCGGCGCCGGCGTCGACGCCGTCGAACTGGACGGACTGGCGGCCACCGACGAGGACGTCGACGCCGGGGCCCGCATCCACCGCCGCGCCGCCCGGATGGCGGTGCTCAACGTGCCCGCCCTGCGCGACCTGGCGCCCGACCTGGTGGTGTCCGACGTCATCACCGCCGGCGGCGGGATGGCCGCCGAGCTGCTCGGCATCCCGTGGATCGAGCTCAGCCCGCATCCGCTCTACCTGCCGTCCAAGGGGTTGCCGCCGATCGGCAGCGGGCTGGCCACGGGCACCGGCCTGCGGGGCCGGCTGCGTGACGCCACCATGCGCGCGCTGACCGCGCGCTCCTGGCGGGCCGGGCTGCGGCAGCGCGCCGCGGCGCGGGCCGAGATCGGCTTGCCGGCCCGCGACCCGGGGCCGCTGCGCCGGCTGATCGCCACCCTGCCCGCCCTCGAGGTGCCCCGGCCCGACTGGCCGGACGAGGCCGTGCTGGTGGGGCCGCTGCACTTCGAGCCGACCGACCGGGTGCTGGACATCCCGGCCGGTTCCGGGCCGGTGGTGGTGGTCGCGCCGTCGACCGCGCAGACCGGCGCCCGGGGTCTGGCCGAGGTGGCGCTGTCCTGCCTGACGCCGGGGGAGACGCTGCCGGCCGGGGCGCGGTTGGTGGTGTCCCGGCTGGCCGGACCGGAGCTGGCGGCGCCGCCGTGGGCGGTGGTCGGGCTGGGCAGTCAGGCCGAGTTGCTGCGGCACGCCGACGTGGTGGTCTGCGGCGGCGGGCACGGGATGGTGGCCAAGACGCTGCTCGCCGGGGTGCCGCTGGTGGCGGTGCCCGGCGGCGGCGACCAGTGGGAGATCGCCAACCGGGTGGTCCGCCAGGGCAGCGCCCGGCTGATCCGGCCGCTGAGCGCCGACGCGCTGGTGGCCGCGGTGAACGAGGTGCTGTCGTCACCGGGCTACCGGGCGGCCGCGCAGCGCGCCGCCGCCGGCATCGCCGACGTCGCCGATCCGGTCCGGGTGTGCCGCGAGGCGCTGGCCGGATGACCTTATGCTTCGGCGGGAGGCACCCATCTCGGCGGGAGGCACCCATGAGGATCATCACCACGTTCGCCGCGGGCGCCGTGCTGGCCGGGGCGCTGTTCGGCTCGCCGTTGTGGGCCGGCCCGGCCCACGCCGACAGCGCCGATCAGCAGCAGGCCTGCCAGTTGATGGACGACCCGGCCGCCGCCGAGCAGGGACTGGCGCCGGCCGAGTACGCCTTCATGCAATTGCGCGCCACCATGTCCGCGCAACGCGCCCGCGACACCATGTCCCTGGCGGTGCAGACGTATTGCCCCAACCACCTCATCGACCTGCCGGCCAGCTGGCGCTGAGGACGCGTCTGGGTATGTTGGCTGGGATGCGGCTCACGGAGTTCCACGAGCGGGTGGTGTTGCGCTTCGGCACCACCTACGGCTCATCGGTGTTGGTGGATCACGTACTGACCGGTTTGGGCGGGCGGACGGCGGCGCAGGCGATCGAGGACGGTGTGGACCCGCGCGACGTCTGGCGGGCGTTGTGCGTCGACTTCGACGTGCCGCGGGAGCAATGGTGAGCCCGCAAGCGGGTGCTATCGATCCAGCACGCAGTCGCCGCACACCGAGCCCCCGGGCAGCCGGTAGAACAGGCAGCAGCTGGCCCGCCGGAAGTCCAGCGGCGGGCCGGTGATGGTGCCGGCGCCGGACATGATGCCGGTGTCCAGCAGCGCCAGGGTGGTCTCGACGATCGCGGAGCGCAGGTCCGGCCGCGCCGACAACAGCGCCCGCGCCGCCCCGACCAGCGCCGAGGCCACGTTGCCGGCGAGCAGGGCGGGCGCCAGCCCGACGCGCAGGCCCGCGGCCAGCGGACCCAGGTGCTCGTCCACCACGAGGCGATACAGCAGCTCGGGGTGCGGCGCGGTGACGCGCCGCCCGACGGGCTCGGGCAGCCGCAGCTGCGCGCCGGTCGCGGCGCGGTGCAGGTCGCCGAGGTCGGGGACGACGCCGTGGCCGATCGCGCAGCCCAGCACCGGCGACCACAGCCGGCTGGCGTGGGCCAGGTGCACCAGCGAGGCGCCGATCCGCAGGTCACGGGTGCGGTAGCGGCGGGCGGTGGCCGCGATCAGGTCGGCGCTGCCGTCGGCGTAGCACTCGGTGGCCGGGCGCCAGCCGGCCGGGTCGCCGCCCACGGTCAGCGCGAAGAAGCCGCCGTAGGACGACACTTCCGACAGTTGCGGGGAGATATCCAGGATGTCGGCCGGCCTTTCGCGGCTGCTGCGGCGCCCGCGGCGTGTCGAACTTGAATCGAACACCTGTTCGGCTACTGTGGGGGACGTTCGCAGCGTCAACTTGTCGGTGGCCTTCTCTAGTGTCACCGCCAACCGACCGATAACGGTCAGAAGACACACCGACTATAGGAGAGGCACCATGACGCAAGCCCCCGACCGCGAGAAGGCTCTCGAACTGGCGATGGCCCAGATCGAAAAGAGTTACGGGAAAGGCTCGGTGATGCGTCTCGGCGACGAGATGCGTCAGCCGATCTCGGTCATCCCGACCGGATCCATCGCCCTGGACGTCGCCCTGGGCATCGGCGGCCTTCCCCGCGGCCGGGTCGTGGAGATCTACGGCCCGGAATCCTCGGGTAAGACCACCGTCGCCCTGCACGCGGTGGCCAACGCCCAGGCCGCCGGCGGTGTCGCGGCGTTCATCGACGCCGAGCACGCGCTGGACCCCGAGTACGCCAAGAAGCTCGGCGTGGACACCGATTCGCTGCTGGTCAGCCAGCCGGACACGGGGGAGCAGGCGCTCGAGATCGCCGACATGCTGATCCGCTCCGGCGCGCTGGACATCCTGGTCATCGACTCGGTGGCCGCGCTGGTGCCGCGCGCCGAGCTGGAGGGCGAGATGGGGGACAGCCACGTCGGGCTGCAGGCCCGGCTGATGAGCCAGGCGCTGCGGAAAATGACTGGCGCGCTGAACAATTCGGGCACCACCGCGATCTTCATCAACCAGCTGCGGGAGAAGATCGGGGTGATGTTCGGCAGCCCGGAGACCACGACGGGTGGCAAGGCGTTGAAGTTCTACGCCTCGGTGCGCATGGACGTGCGCCGGATCGAGACGCTCAAGGACGGCACCAACGCGGTCGGCAACCGCACCCGGGTCAAGATCGTCAAGAACAAGGTGTCGCCGCCGTTCAAGCAGGCCGAGTTCGACATCCTCTACGGCCGGGGGATCAGCCGGGAGGGCTCGCTGATCGACATGGGTGTGGATCAGGGCTTCATCCGCAAGTCCGGTTCCTGGTTCACCTATGAGGGCGAGCAGCTCGGCCAGGGCAAGGAGAACGCCCGCACCTTCTTGATGGAGAACGACGAGGTCGCCAACGAGATCGAGAAGAAGATCAAGGAAAAGCTCGGCATTGGCGCGGTCGTGACCGATGACTTGTCCGATGACGGCGTCCTGCCCGCCCCCGTCGACTTCTGAGCCCTCCCGCGAGGAGCAGGCGCGGGCCCTGTGCCTGCGCCTGCTCACCGCGCGAGCGCGCACCCGCGCCGAGCTGCACGGCCGGCTGGCCAAACGGGGCTATCCCGACGACGTCAGCACCGCGGTGCTCGACCGGCTGGCCGCCGTCGGCCTGATCGACGACGCCGACTTCGCCCAGCAGTGGGTGCAGTCCCGGCGGGCGCATGCCGGCAAGAGCAAGCGCGCCCTGGCCGCCGAGTTGCACACCAAGGGGGTGGACAACGACGTGATCACCAGCGTGCTGGCCGGGATCGACGCCGGCGCCGAGCGGGACCGGGCCGAGCAACTGGTCCGGTCCAAGCTGCGCCGCGAGACGCTGGCGCAGGACGACGCGCGGGTGACCCGCCGGCTGGTGGGGATGCTGGCCCGGCGCGGCTACAGCCAGAACCTGGCGTGCGAGGTGGTGCTGGCCGAGCTGGCCGCCGAACGGGAGCGCCGCCGCGTCTAGCCGATGACGTGCGGTTTCTCCCGTGCGGACCGCTCGCCGTACCATGGCCCCGTGACTTCGACGGTGGCCCGGGATGTTTCGGGGGTGCGCACCTATCAGGTGCGCACCTACGGCTGCCAGATGAACGTGCACGACTCCGAGCGGCTGGCGGGTCTGCTGGAGGCGGCCGGCTACCGGCGGGCCGCCGAGGGGGCTGAGGTCGCCGACGTGGTGGTGTTCAACACCTGCGCGGTCCGGGAGAACGCCGACAACAAGCTGTACGGCAACCTCAGCCACCTGGCGCCGCGCAAGCGGGGCAACCCGGAGATGCAGATCGCGGTCGGTGGCTGCCTGGCCCAGAAGGACCGCGAGGCCGTGCTGCGCCGGGCGCCCTGGGTCGACGTCGTGTTCGGCACCCACAACATCGGGTCGCTGCCCACCCTGCTGGAGCGGGCCCGGCACAACAAGGCCGCCCAGGTGGAGATCGCCGAGGCGCTGCAGCAGTTCCCCTCGTCGCTGCCCAGTGCGCGCGAATCCGCTTATGCTGCTTGGGTTTCCATCTCGGTCGGCTGCAACAACAGCTGCACGTTCTGCATCGTCCCGTCGCTGCGCGGCAGGGAGGTCGACCGCAGTCCCGACGACATCCTGGCCGAGGTCAGGTCCCTGGTGGCCGACGGCGTCCTCGAGGTCACGCTGCTGGGGCAGAACGTCAACGCCTACGGGGTGTCCTTCGCCGACCCGGCGCTGCCCCGCGACCGCGGCGCGTTCGCCCGGCTGTTGCGGGCCTGCGGCGAGATCGACGGGCTGGAACGGGTGCGGTTCACCTCGCCGCATCCGGCCGAGTTCACCGACGACGTCATCGAGGCCATGGCGCAGACCCCGAACGTGTGCCCCGCCCTGCACATGCCGCTGCAGTCCGGCTCCGACCGGGTGCTGCGCGCGATGCGGCGCTCGTACCGCGCCGAGCGTTATCTCGGCATCATCGACCGGGTCCGGGCCGCCATGCCGCACGCCGCCATCACCACCGACCTGATCGTCGGGTTCCCCGGCGAGACCGAAGAGGACTTCGCGGCCACCCTGGACGTGGTGCGCCGGGCCCGGTTCGCGGCCGCCTTCACCTTCCAGTACTCCAAGCGGCCCGGCACCCCGGCCGCCGAGCTCGACGGGCAGATCCCGAAAGCCGTTGTGCAGGAACGCTATGAGCGCCTCGTCGAGCTGCAGGAGTCGATCTCGCTGCAGGGCAACCAGGCCCTGGTCGGCCAGACCGTCGAGCTGCTGGTCGCCACGGGGGAGGGTCGCAAGGACAGCGCCACCGCCCGGATGAGCGGACGCGCCCGCGACGGCCGGCTGGTGCACTTCGCCGCCGACGACCGGGTGCGCCCCGGCGACCTGGTCACCACGGTCATCACCGGGGCCGCACCGCACCACCTGATCGCCGACGCCGGCGTCCTCCGCCATCGCCGCACCCGGGCCGGTGACGCGCACGCGGCCGGCCGGCGCCCGCGCGGCGTCGGTCTCGGCATGCCCGCCGTCGGGCCGCCGGCCGGCCCGGCCCAACCCGTTGGATGTGCCTCATGAACGACGACCGCAACCACGACGACCCCCAGCTGGGCGCGCTGCGCACCGAGATCGAGGCCGCCGAACGGCGGGTGGCCGGCGGCATCGACCCCGGCGCCCGCGGCTTCGCGGTGTCGATCCTGGTGTTCGTGCTGCTGGGCTCGTTCATCCTGCCGCACACCGGCGACGTGCGCGGCTGGGACGTGTTGTTCGGCACCCACGACGCCGGCGCCGCCGCGGTGGCCCTGCCGTCCCGGGTGTTCGGCTGGCTGGCGCTGGTGTTCGGCGTGGGCTTCTCGACGCTGGCGCTGGTGACCCGGCGCTGGGCGCTGGCCTGGATTGCGTTGGCGGGCACCGCGATTGCCGGCGCCGCGGGGATGCTGGCGATCTGGTCGCGGCAGACCGTGCCCGCCGGGCATCCCGGGCCGGGGTGGGGCCTGATCGTCGCCTGGATCACCGTGCTGGTGCTCATCTACCAGTGGGCCCGGGTGGTGTGGTCGCGCACCATCGTGCAGCTCGCCGCCGAGGAGCAGCGCCGCCGGGTCGCCGCGCAACAGCAGTCGACCACCCTGCTCGACGATCTGCCCAAGCCCGAGGATCCCGCCGCCGGGGCCTGACGCCGGCGGTCAGGGCTTGCGGGACAGCGCCTCGACGGCCGCCTGCGCCCACTGCCGCCACTGCTCGGCGTTGGCCCGCGCCTCCTCGGCCTCCTTGGTGCGGCCCGCCGCGGCGGCCTTGCGGGCCTGCTGTTCGTACTGCTCGGCGCGGGCCTGGAACTGCTCGGCCCGGGCCTGCGCCTGCGGGTCGGACCAGCCCGCGTCGCCGGCCTCGCGCACCTTCTTCTCCACCGCGCGCAGCCGGCGCTCCAGCTCGGCGGAGCGCTCCCGCGGCACCTTGCCGATCGCATCCCACTTCTCGGCGATCGCGCGCAGCGCCGCCCGGGCGGCGTCGTGGTTGCCGGTGTCCAGTTTCTCCGCCTCGGCCAGCAGCGCCTCCTTGGCGGCGGCGTTGGCGCGCAACTCCGCGTCCTTCTCTGCCGTCGCGGCGTTGCGCGCGGTGAAGAACACGTCCTGGGCCTGCTTGAACCGCCGCCACAGCGCGTCGTCGACCTCCCGGGCCGCGCGGCCGGCCGCCTTCCATTCAGCCAGCAGCTTGCGGAATTCCGCGCTGGTGGCCGTCCAGTCGGTCGATCCGGATAGCTCCTCGGCCCGCTCGCAGAGCCGCTCCTTGGCCTGGCGGATGCTCGAGCGTTCCCGGTCCAACTCGGCGAAATGGGCGCCCCGCCGCCGGTTGAAGGCCTCCCGGGCCGCGCTGTAGCGCTTCCACAGCGCATCGTCCACCCGGCGGTCCAGGCCGGTGATGGTCTTCCACTCGTCGAGGATTGCGCGCAGCCGGTCGCCGGCGGCCTTCCACTGCGTCGAGTTGGCGGCCAGCTCCTCGGCCTCGGCGGCCAGCGCCTCCTTGCGGGCGGTCTGCGCGGCCCGATGCTCCTCGCGCCGCGAGCGCTCGGCGGCGACGGCCGCCTCGGCCTGTTCGGCGATGCTGGCCAGCCGGGCCGCGAGCGCATCGATGTCGCCCAGCACCGTCGCCGTCGGCAGCGCCTCGGCCAGCTCGGAGGCGTGCGCCTTGATCTTGCGCGCATCCCCGGTCCCGGACGCCAGCCGCTCCTCCATCAGGGTGACCTCGGTGGCCAGGTCGTCGAACCGCCGGCCGAAGTGGGCGAACGCGGCCTCCCGGTCGCCGGCCTGCCAGGAGCCGACGACGCGCTCGCCGGCCGCGCTGATCAGCCACACCGTGCCGTCGTCGTCCACCCGCCCGAACCGGTGCGGGTCGCTGGGCGGCGGCGGCACCACCACCGGGTGGGCGGCCGGGCGCCCCGCGCTCACGGGCCGGGGACCGGGTCGCGGACCCGGGCGCGGCGCAGGCCGAGCCGAATCGTCGCGAGGCTGGTCACCCGTCATGCGCTCGTCACTACACCTTTCGCACCGTCCGCGCGGGTCAGTGTCCCGCGCGCCTGCCGCGCGTGGCGGCACCGTCTCCTGCAGCCGCGGATGACCGATCCAGGTTTTCCCAGCAGCTGCTTAACAGTATTCAAGCAGCTTGCCCCGCCGCTCGCCGCCACCTTGGCATTCCACCGAAGAACGCCCGCCGGCTCCCTGTGACGTTCTCTTAGAGTTATCCAAGCGGCTACATAGATTGCTGAAGTAATAATCGAGTGATCACCTTGGGACGCGGTCCGCCAACGTGTGGAACGTCATGAATTTGTAGTTGAACTGAACGCGAATTGTGCGTGCATTTGCTTGCGCCTCGGGGAAAGCTAGTCCGGACGGGTCGCGAGGCGGAGGGGTCGGAACATGTCGAAGGTTGATGTCGCTGCGTTGATCGCCCTGTGCGCGGCGTTGGCCTCCGCGGTCGGCGACGTGATCCGCCAGCGCTCCGCGCACGAGATCACCGACAAACCGGTGGGCCACCTCGAACTGTTCCGCATGTCGCTGCGCGACACGCGCTGGTGGCTGGGCGGCCTGGCCGCGATCACCAACTACAGCCTGCAGGCCGCCGCGCTGGCCTGGGGGTCGGTGGTGCTGGTGACCGCCCTGCAGGTGACGGCGCTGCTGTTCGCCCTGCCCCTCTACGCGCGGCTGGCCCACCAGCGGATCAAACCGCGGGAGTGGGCGTGGGCGCTGATTCTGGCCACCGCCCTGGCCGTGGTGATCATCGTCGGCGACCCGGCATCCGGCAAGCAGCGCGCCCCGCTGCACATCTGGGTGATCGTGGCCCTGGTCATGGTGCCGGTGCTGGTGGCCTGCGTGGTGGCGGCGCGCAGGTGGGCCGGCAGCCCGTTCGCGGCGGTGCTGCTGGCGGTGGTCGCGGGTTCGTCGCTGGCGCTGTTCGCGGTGCTGACCAAGGGTGTGGTCGAGATGTCCGAGCACAGCCTGGTCGGTGTGCTGACCTCGCCGGAGTTCGTGCCCTGGCTGTTGGTGGCGCTGACCGGGATGATCTTCCAGCAATCGGCGTTTCGCGCCGGCGCGCTGACCGCCTCGCTGCCGACGATGACGGTGGCCAAGCCGGTGGTGGCCGGGCTGCTCGGCGTGCTGGTGCTCGACGAGACGCTCAACGCGCACGGTCCCAAGGCGTTCGTGCTGGTCGGCGCCGTCGCGGTGGTGATCGTCGCGACCATCGCGCTGGCCCGCGGCGAGGCCGCCAGCATCAACCGGCCCGAGCCCGGCCCGGGCAGCGCCCCGCGAAAAGCCCGTGACACCGCCGCCGACGTCGCCGCGGACGACGACGACACCGGTCCGTTCAGCGGCCGGCTGCTGGTGGCCGACAGCTCCCGGTGGTGACCCCGGGCGCGCCGGGCCGCGTTAGTTTGGTGGCGTGCTGAGCGTCATCGCCATCGTCCCGTCGGCGCCGGTGCTCGTCCCCGAGCTCGCCGGAACCGCCGCCGACGAGCTGGCCGAGCTGAGCGCCGCGACGCTCGCGGCGGCCGCGTTGCTGCCCGATCGCTGGCTGATCGTCGGGACCGGCGCCGCCGACCAGGAGCTGGGTGACGACGCGGTGGGCACCTTCGCCGGGTTCGGGGTGGACGTGCCGGTCCGGCTGTCCCCGCCGGCCGACGGCCGGGCCGAGACGGCCCCGGCCGCGCTCCCGCTGTGCGTGCTGCTGGGCGGCTGGCTTCGCGGCCAGGTCCAGCCGCGGGCCGCCGCCCGGGCCCGCATCTATCGCGCCGATTACGACGCCGACACCGCCGTGCGCCGCGGCCGGCAGTTGCGCGCCGAGCTGGACGCGCTGCCCGAACCGGTCGGGGTGCTGGTGGTGGCCGACGGCGCGAACACCCTGACCCCGGCCGCCCCCGGCGGTCACCACCCCGGCGACGCCGCCGCGCAGCAGGCCCTGGACGACGCGCTGGCCGGCGGTGACATCGCCGCGCTGCGCCGCCTGCCGGGCCAGATCCTGGGCCGGGTCGCCTTCGGGGTGCTGGCCGGGCTGGCCGAGCCGGGGCCGCGCTCGGCCAAGGAACTCTACCGGGGGGCGCCCTACGGGGTGGGCTACTTCGCCGGCGCCTGGCAGCTGTGACGGCGGCCGTGCGGCCACTGGCGATCATCGGCCCCACCGGCACCGGCAAGTCCCAGCTGGCGCTGGACGTCGCCGAACGGCTCGGGCCACTCGGCGCCGAGATCGTCAACGCCGACGCGATGCAGCTCTACCGCGGGATGGACATCGGCACCGCCAAGCTGCCCGTCGACGCCCGCCGCGGCATCCCGCACCACCAGCTCGACGTCCTCGACGTCACCCAGACCGCGACCGTCGCCCGCTACCAGCGCGCCGCCGCGGCCGACATCGAGGCCATCCTGGCCGCCGGCGCGGTGCCGATCATCGTGGGCGGCTCCATGCTCTACATCCAGTCGCTGCTCGACGACTGGTCGTTCCCGGCCACCGATCCGCGGGTGCGGGCGCGCTGGGAGCGGCGGCTGGCCGAGGTCGGGGTGGGCGAGCTGCACGCCGAGCTGGCCCGCCGCGATCCCGCGGCCGCCGCGGCGATCCTGCCCACCGACGCCCGGCGCACGGTGCGGGCGCTCGAGGTCATCGAGCTGACCGGCCGGCCGTTCGCCGCGTCCGCGCCGCGGATCGGCGCGCCGCGGTGGGACACCGTCATCATCGGATTGGATTGCGACACAACCGTTCTCGACGAGCGGCTGGCCCGGCGCACCGACGCGATGTTCGAGCAGGGCCTGGTGGCGGAGGTGACCGGGCTGCTCGGGCGGGGACTGCGCGACGGGGTCACCGCCGCGCGCGCCCTGGGCTACGCGCAGGTGATCGCCGCGCTCGACGCCGGCGGCGGCGACGAGCAGCTGCGGCAGGCCCGCGAGCAGACCTACGCGGGCACCCGCCGCTACGTGCGCCGGCAACGGTCCTGGTTTCGGCGCGACCACCGGGTGCGCTGGCTCGACGCCGGCGCCTGCAGCCCGCCCCGCCTCGTCGACGCCGCCCTGGACGCCTGGCGCCACGTATCCTGAGCAGGTGAAATTCGCGAAGGGCCACGGCACCGAGAACGACTTCGTGCTGCTGTGCGACACCCCGGCCGAGCTGCGCCTGACCGCGGCGGGCGTGGCCGCGCTGTGCGACCGGCGGCGCGGGCTGGGCGCCGACGGGGTGCTGCGGGTCACCACCGCCGGCGCCGCCGCCGCGGCCGGCGTGCTGGACCGGCTGCCCGACGGCGTGGCCGGCGACGACTGGTACATGGACTACCGCAACGCGGACGGCTCGGTGGCCCAGATGTGCGGCAACGGCGTGCGGGTCTTCGCGCACTATCTGCGCGCCAGCGGGCTGGAGACCCGCGACGAATTCGTGGTCGGGTCGCTGGCCGGCCCCCGGCCGGTCACCGTGCACGCCGCCGACGCGACCGGCGCCGACGTCAGCGTCGACATGGGCAAGGCCAACACGCTGGGCAGCGGGGGCAAGGCCTTCGAGGCGACCGTGGGGGGCCGGCGGTTCGCCGGCCTGGCGGTAGACGTGGGCAACCCCCACCTGGCGTGCGTGGACCCCGAGCTGAGCGTCGACGAGCTGGCCGCGCTGGACGTCGCCGCGCCGGTGAGCTTCGATGCCGCCCAGTTCCCGGACGGGGTCAACGTCGAGGTCCTCACCGCACCGGCGGCCGGGGTGGTGCACATGCGCGTGCACGAGCGCGGCGTGGGCGAGACGCGCTCCTGCGGCACCGGAACCGTCGCGGCCGCCGTCGCCGCGCTGACCGCCGCCGGCGCCGACACCGGCACCCTGACCGTGCGGGTACCGGGCGGCGACGTCGTCGTCACCGTCACCGACGCCACCAGCTACCTGCGCGGGCCGTCGGTGCTGGTGGCCCACGGCGAAATCAGCGAGGAATGGTGGCAGCAAGCGCAGCGTTAATTCAGATGCACGCCACCGAGGTTGCGTGCATCATCTCTTATTGCCTATGACACATCCCGAATTCCGCGACGACGCTCCGGCCATCACGGAGCCGAGCACCGGCGAACTCGCCCTGGAAGACCGGTCGGCGCTACGCCGCGTCGCCGGCCTGTCCACCGAGCTCACCGACATCTCCGAGGTCGAATACCGCCAGCTGCGGCTGGAACGGGTGGTGCTGGTCGGTGTGTGGACCGACGGCACCGCCGCCGACAGCCGGGCCAGCATGGCCGAGCTGGCCGCGCTGGCCGAGACGGCCGGCTCCCAGGTGCTCGAGGGGCTGATCCAGCGCCGCGACAAGCCCGACCCGTCGACCTACATCGGCTCGGGCAAGGCGGCCGAGCTGCGCGACGTGGTGCTGGCCACCGGCGCCGACACCGTGATCTGCGACGGCGAACTGTCCCCGGCGCAGCTGACCGCGCTGGAAAAGGCGGTGAAGGTCAAGGTGATCGACCGCACCGCGCTGATCCTCGATATCTTCGCCCAGCACGCCACCAGCCGGGAGGGCAAGGCGCAGGTGTCGCTGGCCCAGATGGAGTACATGCTGCCGCGGCTGCGCGGCTGGGGCGAGTCGATGTCCCGGCAGGCCGGTGGCCGCGCCGGCGGCAGCGGGGGAGGCGTGGGGCTGCGCGGTCCCGGTGAGACCAAGATCGAAACCGATCGGCGCCGCATCCGCGAGCGAATGGCCAAGCTGCGCCGCGAGATCAAGGACATGAAGCAGGTCCGCGACACCCAGCGCAGCCGCCGGCTGCACAGCGACGTGCCCTCGATCGCCATCGTCGGCTACACCAACGCCGGCAAGTCCAGCCTGCTCAACGCGCTGACCGGGGCGGGCGTGCTGGTGCAGGACGCCCTGTTCGCCACCCTGGAGCCCACCACCCGGCGCGCCGAATGGGACGACGGCCGGGCGTTCGTGCTCACCGACACCGTCGGCTTCGTCCGGCACCTGCCCACCCAGCTGGTCGAGGCGTTCCGCTCCACCCTGGAGGAGGTCGTCGACGCCGATTTGCTGGTGCACGTCGTCGACGGCTCCGACGTCAACCCGCTGGCCCAGATCGACGCCGTGCACCAGGTGATCTCCGAGGTCATCGCCGACCATCACGGCGATCCGCCGCCCGAGCTGCTGGTGGTGAACAAGACCGACGCCGCCGGCGACGTGGCGCTGGCCAAGCTGCGGCACGCCCTGCCCGGCGCGGTGTTCGTGTCCGCGGCCACCGGGGACGGCATCGACGGCCTGCGCCGCCGGATCGCCGAACTGGCGGTTCCGGCCGAGGCCGCCGTGGACGTGGTGATCCCCTATCACCGCGGCGACCTGGTGGCCCGGCTGCACGCCGCCGGGCGGGTGCAGCAGGAGGAGCACAACGCCGAGGGCACCCGGATCAAGGCGCGCGTTCCGCTGGCCCTGGCCGGGCGGCTGCGCGAGTTCGCCGCCCCCTGAGCCGTCCCCTGACCCCGGCGGCTGCCGACCAACCGTCTGGTTGGTATATGTTGGGCGGCAGCAATCCCAGTCGCCCGGAGGTCGTCCATGAGCAGCGCCATCAAATACCAGCGCACGCTTTTCGAGTCAGAACACGAACTGTTCCGCGAGTCCTACCGGGCCTTCCTCGATCGTCACGTCGCGCCGTATCACGACGAATGGGAGAAGGCGAAGATCGTCGACCGCGGGGTGTGGCTCGAGGCCGGCAAGCAGGGCTTCCTGGGCATGGCGGTGCCCGAGGAGTACGGCGGCGGGGGCAACCCCGATTTCCGGTACAACACCATCATCACCGAGGAGACCACCCGCGGCCGCTACAGCGGGATCGGCTTCGGCCTGCACAACGACATCGTCGCGCCCTACCTGCTGGCCCTGGCCACCGAGGAGCAGAAGCAGCGCTGGCTGCCGAAATTCTGCACCGGAGAACTGATTACGGCGATCGCGATGACCGAGCCGGGCACCGGCAGCGACCTGCAGGGCATCAAGACCCGGGCGGTCAAGCAGGGCGACCACTACGTGCTCAACGGGTCAAAGACGTTCATCACCAACGGAATCAACTCCGATCTGGTGATCGTGGTGGCCCAGACCGATCCGGACAAGGGGGCGCAGGGCTTTTCGCTGCTCGTGGTGGAGCGCGGCATGGAGGGCTTCGAGCGGGGACGGCACCTGGACAAGATCGGGCTGGACGCCCAGGACACCGCCGAGCTGTCCTTCACCGACGTGCACGTGCCCGCCGAGAACCTGCTGGGCCAGGAGGGCATGGGATTCATCTACCTGATGCAGAACTTGCCGCAGGAACGGATCTCGATCGCCGTCATGGCGGCCGCGGCGATGGAGCAGGTGCTGGAGCAGACGCTGGAATACACCAAGGAGCGCAAGGCATTCGGCAAGTCCATCGGCAGCTTCCAGAACAGCCGGTTCGTGCTGGCCGAGCTGGCGACGGAGGCCACCGTGGTGCGCATGATGGTCGACGAGTTCGTCCGCCTGCACCTGGACCACAAGCTGACCGCCGAACAGGCCGCCATGGCCAAGTGGTACTCCACCGAAAAGCAGGTGCACCTGATCGACCGCTGCCTGCAATTGCACGGCGGCTACGGCTACATGCGCGAATACCCGGTCGCTCGTGCCTATCTGGATGCCCGGGTGCAGACCATTTACGGCGGCACCACCGAGATCATGAAGGAAATCATCGGCCGCAGCCTCGGCGTCTAGCGTTTCGCGCGGCCGGGGGCACGCCGGGTCGCGATTCGGACATGGCCCCGCATCGGTTCGACATCGATGCGGTATCCGTTTTTGTAAAATTCGTAATTTGACTTCGCATTTCTTGTTGGCTGGAGCAAAGTAATGCGAGCCCGGCGACAAGGCGGATCGTGAGTGGGTCCTTTCCCCGCGCCATCGCGGCCCGCGCGCCGGAGACGCAGTACGGGCGTCGCCGCAAAGGGAGCCATGCCCGTCGGCTGGAAGGCTTGGTGAAGGTGCACAGAGGTCGGATGCGCAAGCTGGTCGGAAGCGCGCTGGTCAGCTTGACGACCACAGCACTGGCCGCGGTACTCCTGGCGCCCGCCGCGACGGCGAGCCCGATCGGCGACGCCGAGGCGGCGATCATGGCGGCCTGGGAGAAGGCCGGCGGCGACACCTCCCCGCTGGGCGCCCGCAAGGGCGACGTGTATCCCGTCGGGGACGGGTTCGCGCTGGACTTCGATGGCGGCAAGATGTTCTTCACCCCGGCCACCGGCGCGAAATTCGCCTACGGGCCGATCCTGGACAAATACGAGTCGCTGGGCGGGCCGGCCGGCAGCGACCTGGGCTTCCCGGCCATCAACGAGGTGCCGGGCCTGGCCGGTCCCGACAGCCGGGTGGTCACCTTCTCGGCCAGCGACAAGCCGGTGATCTTCTGGACGCCCGAGCACGGCGCCCACGTGGTGCGCGGCGCCATCAACTCGGCCTGGGACAAGCTCGGCAGCTCGGGCGGGGTGCTCGGGGTGCCGGTCGGTGACGAGACCTACAACGGCGAGGTGTCCACCCAGAAATTCAGCGGCGGCCAGGTGTCCTGGAACCGGCAGACCAAGCAGTTCAGCACCGAACCGCCGGGGCTGGCCGACCAGTTGAAGGGTCTGCAGGTCGCCATCGATCCCACCGCCGCCATCAACACGGCCTGGCGCGCGGCCGGCGGGCCCGGCGGCCCGCTGGGCGCCAAGCAGGGCGGACCCACCCCGGTCGGAGCCGACGGGATCGTGCAGAACTTTGCCGGCGGCAAGGTGTTCTTCACCCCGGCCACCGGGGCGAACGCGCTGGAAAGCGACATCCTGGCCAAATACGAGTCGCTGGGCGGGCCGGCCGGCAGCGACCTGGGATTCCCCACCACCAACGAGACCGACGGCGGCATCGGGCCGTCCAGCCGGATCGCCACCTTCTCGGCCCCCGACAAGCCGGTGATCTTCTGGACGGCCGACCACGGCGCCTTCGTGGTGCGCGGCGCGATGCGGGCCGCCTGGGACAAACTCCGCGCTCCGGCCGGCAAACTGGGCGCGCCGGTCGGCGACCAGGCCGTGGACGGCGACGTGATCTCCCAGCAGTTCACCGGCGGCAAGGTCTCCTGGAACCGGGCCAAGAACACGTTCAGCACCGACCCGTCGAACCTGGCGCCGCTGCTGTCCGGCCTGCAGATCTCGGGCCAGAACCAGCCGAGCAGTTCGGCCATGCCGGCCCACCCCAAGAAGTTCAGCTGGCATTGGTGGTGGCTGATGGCCGCGATCCCGGTCGCGGTCCTGCTGGTGCTGCTGATCTGGGTGCTGTTCGTCTGGCGCCGCCGCCGGCCCGGGCCCGAGGCCACCGGCTACGGCGTCGACCACGGCTACGACGCGGCCGAGGGGCAGTGGGGACACGACGACGCCGACGTGGCCACCGAGCACTTCGGCGCGCCGCCGTCCGGTGAGCCGCCGGCCGGGTCCGGGGCCGCCGCCCGGGTCAGCTGGCAGCGCCAGGCCCCCGCCGACGGCGGGTACGGGTTCGAGGAGGAGGACCCCGACGCGGTCGACACCGATTCGATCCCGGTGGTCTCCGACGAGATGCTCGCCGAAGCCGACTATCCCGCCGCCGAGGCCGACTACACCGACTACACCGACGCCGTCCCGGAGGTCGCCGAGCCCGAGACCGCCGACGACGCCGCCTACGCCGACGCCGACTACGCCGAGGTCGACTACCCGGATGTCGGCTACCGGGAGGACGAGTATCCCGACCTCGCCGTGCCGCACACCCCGCCCGACGCTGACGCCGTGACGGGCGGCATCCCGGCCGCCGAGGCCGACGACGAATACACCGAGCTGGCCGCGCCGCAAGCGCAGCCCGAAGAGCGCCCGGAACCGCAGCCGGGACCGGAGGAGGTGGCGGAGGCCGCCGGCGGTGCCGTCGCCGCCGGTGTTGCCGGGACCCGACCGCGGTCCGGACGGCACGCCGCCGCGGACGAGGAGGACGCCTCGGAGAACGGTCTGGCCGGCCCGGACGGGCGGCCGACGATCCACCTGCCGCTGGACGACCCCTACCAGGCGCCGGAGGGTTACCCGATCAAGGCCAGCGCTCGCTACGGCCTGTACTACACGCCGGGCAGCGACCTGTACCGGGACACGCTGCCCGAGCTGTGGCTGTCCAGCGAAGAGGTCGCGCAGGCCAACGGTTTCACCAAGGCCGACTGACCGGCGTCACACCTTGCGGATCACCGTGACCACCTTGCCCAGCACGGTCGCGTCGTTACCGGGAATGGGGTCGAACGCCGGGTTGTGCGGCATCAGCCAGACCTGACCGCCGGCGCGTTTGAACGTCTTGACGGTGGCCTCGCCGTCGATCATGGCCGCGACGATGTCGCCGTTGTCGGCGACGTGCTGCTGGCGCACCACCACCCAGTCGCCGTCGCAGATCGCCGCCTCGACCATCGAGTCACCGACCACCTTGAGCAGGAAAAGCGTTCCGTCGCCGACCAACTCGCGCGGCAGGGGAAAGACGTCCTCGACGGCCTCCTCGGCGAGGATGGGCCCGCCGGCCGCGATCCGCCCGAGCACCGGGACGAAGGTGGGTTCGGGCAGCGCGTCGGAGCCGGCCACCTCGGTGGCGGGCGCGGCCACGTCGTCGTCCACGCCGCGGACATCGACCGCGCGCGGCCGGTTGGGGTCGCGGCGCAGATACCCCTTGCGTTCCAGGGTGCGCAGCTGGTGGGCCACCGAGGAGGTCGACGTCAGGCCGACGGCGTCGCCGATCTCCCGGATGCTCGGCGGGTAGCCGCGGCTGGTCACCGAGGCGCGGATGACATTCAGGATGGTGCGCTGCCGTTCGGTCAGCGAGGGATCCACGGCGTGCAGCCGGCCGTCCGGTCCGGCTGATGAACTGTCGTTGCTGTCGTCCATGGCACCGAATGTAACCCCATCGCCGACAAGAATCAAACATGTGTTCGACTGGCGTGTCGTGCCCGACCCCGGTGCCGGCCGCGGAGCCCGCCTGGGGCCTAAAGACCCTACAACTGCGGAATCACACATGTGTAACTTTTGCGTAGACCGGGTACCTGATCTGCATGACAGTGGTAAGGCCGACGAAGTTGTCGGTGGCGTGATCTAGCGTTTGGCTCGTGCGACACGCTTCGCTCAAATGTTCGGGTTTCGAACACACAAGCGATTAGAGTCGAACACACGAGCGAGAGCTAGTTGACCGGAGGAACGCAGATGACAGTCATCCATACGCTTGCGCCGCGTCCGAGCAGTCTTCGGCGCCCGGTCAACGGACCGGTTCAGGGCGTTCGGTACGGCCGCGACGGGCTGACCCGTCCACGCCGGCCGGGGCCGGTCCGGCCCGCCGGGGCGGCGACCCGCTACCACGGCACCGGGGTGGCCATGTCGATTGCCCCGCACCGGCGGCGCTCGGTCACCTGGGTGACGACGGTCGGGCTGGCGTTGGCCGCGGGGGCGATCACGCTGTGGCTGGGTCTGGTCGCCAACGTCGGTCAGGTACTCAACGGCGACGCGCCGAGCTCGGCCGCCCACGTCCCGGACCGGCTCGCCGTGGTGCGGGTAGACCCGGGGGAGTCGCTGTCCGACGTCGCCCACCGGGTGGCACCCGACGCGCCGGCCGCCCAGGTCGCCGACCGCATCCGCGAGCTCAACGACCTGAACTCGCCCACATTGCTTGCCGGCCAGACGTTGATCGCTCCCGTCGGCTGAACTCCTTGTGCCACAACGTTTCCGGGACCCGATGCCACTGTTGCCGGTGGCGGGCCCGGAGGCCCGGTGGCTCCGTTAGCCGTGGCGCCGTCGGCGCAGGTACGCTCGAAGTCCTGCGGTACCCGGTCGTCGGCACGGTGAAGGAGCAGTCATGCACTGTCCGTTCTGCCGTCATCCGGACTCCCGGGTGATCGACTCGCGGGAAACCGACGAAGGCCAGGCCATCCGGCGGCGCCGCTCCTGCCCCGAGTGCGGACGGCGTTTCACCACCGTGGAAACCGCGGTGCTGGCGGTGGTCAAGCGCAGCGGCGTCACCGAACCGTTCAGCCGGGAAAAGGTGATCAGCGGTGTCCGGCGGGCCTGCCAGGGGCGCCAGGTGGACGACGATGCGCTCAACCTGCTGGCCCAGCAGGTGGAGGACACCGTGCGCGCCGCCGGCTCGCCCGAGGTGCCCAGCCACGAGGTCGGCCTGGCCATCCTGGGGCCGTTGCGCGACCTCGACGAGGTGGCCTACCTGCGCTTCGCCTCGGTCTACCGGTCGTTCGAGTCCGCCGACGATTTCGAGCGCGAGATCCAGGCGCTGCGCGAGCACCGCGGGGTGGCGACCCCGGGCTGACGACGCCGCGCACACCGCGTCGGCCTAGGCTCGCGTTCATGCCCACCGACTTGCATCCCGACCTCGCCGCGCTGGCCCCGCTGCTGGGCACCTGGACCGGCCGGGGCTCCGGCAAGTACCCCACCATCCAGCCGTTCGACTACCTCGAAGAGGTTACCTTTTCCCACGTCGGCAAGCCGTTTCTGGCCTACGCCCAGAAGACCCGTGCGGCGGCCGACGGCAAGCCGTTGCACGCCGAGACCGGATATCTGCGGGTGCCGCAACCGGGTCGGCTCGAACTGGTGCTGGCCCACCCCAGCGGCATCACCGAGATCGAGGTCGGCAGCTACGCGGTCACCGGCGGCCTCATCGAGATGCGGATGTCCACCACGTCGATCGGGCTGACCCCCACCGCCAAGGAGGTGACGGCGCTCGGGCGTTGGTTCCGCATCGACGGCGACAAGCTTTCCTACTCGGTGCAGATGGGCGCGGTCGGGCAGCCGCTGCAGGACCATCTCGCCGCGGTGCTGCACCGGCAGCGCTGAGGAGTCATCGCCGCCGGCTCGTCAATCCAGGTGCCGCACACCGTCATTGACCACCCGCCCGGCCACCCCCACCCAGCCTTCGGCGCTCCAGCTGGTTTCGATCACCGAACCCTTGCCCTGGGTGATCCGCAGGTCCCGGCTCAGGTAATCGGTGATCCGCATCGCCGCCGAACCGGTCGCCTCGTCTTCGGGCACGCCCAGGTTGGCGGCGAACATCCGGGACCGCAGCGCCCCGGCGGCCCGGTCGGTCCAGGCCCACAGGTAGTGCGCGGTGTCGTCGGAGAACTCCGTCGGGTCGGCGGCGAGAACCTCCTCGGCCGAACCGAATTCGTGCAGCGCCAGTTCGGGCGCCCATTCCGAGCGGGCGCTGATGCGGGCGCACGGCCCGTCGTAGCCGACCTGCACGATCCCGGCCGGAACCGCCAGCGTGTTGATCGGCGAGCCCTGCTCGCGCAGCCACCACGCGGCGCCGACGGTGGGATGACCGGCGAACGGCAGCTCGGTGCGCGGCGTGTAGATGGTGGCGTGCGCGGTGGACGAACCGGGTGCCGGAAGGTCAACGAAAACCGTTTCGCTGTAACCCAATTGGGTGGCCAGCCGCTGCCGGCCGGCGACCTCGACCCGGCCGGCGTCCACCACGCCGAGCGGATTGCCGAAGTTGCCGTCCGAGTCGGCGAACACCCGCAGCACCGTCACGTCGATACCCATGGCCCGACTGTACGACCCCGGCCGCGGCCGGCCCGGACTCAGGTGGCGCTGCGTTCGTCGGATCCCATGGCGCTGAGCACCGCGACGCGGGTGGGGGCCGGGCCGGTGACGGCCTGCGCGCCGCCGCCGCTGCGCAGCAACCGGCGCAGCGCCTCCTGATCGTATGCGGCGGGCTCGGTGGAGTCGATGAAGCGCTCGACGACGTCGATGAACCGGGCCGGGTCGTCGTGGAACGGAAAGTGGCCGGAGCCCTCGAAGATCTCCAGCCGCGAGCCGGGCATGGCGGCGTGCGCCATCCAGGCGTGCCGGACCGGGACCACCACATCCTTGGTGCCCCAAACGATCTGCACCGGGATGGCCTCGGTCAGGTAGCAGCGGTCGAGCATGGTGACGATCTGCCCGCGCCAGTCCACCACCGCCCGCAGCGTCCGGCTGAACGCCGCCGACGCCGTCGGTTCGGGCAGGTCGTCGAGGATCCGCAGCACGTTGGGCAGGTCGCGGCCCAGGCCGGTGCTGCCCAGCGCGGTGCCCAGGACGCGGCCCATCAGCTGCACCGCCGGCAGCACCAGCGGCAGCCGCAGCAGGGCGATGGCTTCGCTGCCCAGCGGCAGCGACGCCCAGCGCAGCACGAAGTTCACGTCCTTGGTCACCCCGCCGGCGCCGACCAGGATCAGCCGCTCCACCAAATGCGGGAACTGGTAGGCGAATTGCATGGCCACCCCGCCGCCCAGGGAATGGCCGACGATGGTCACCCGCTCGATGTCGAGCACCGCCAGCAGGTCGCGCATCCCGTTGGCGTAGGCCGCCACCGAGTAGTCGGCGCGCGGCTTGTCGGACTGCCCGTGCCCCAACAGGTCCGGGGCGATGACGGTGAACCGCTGGGCGAGCTTGGCCTGCACGGTGTTCCACGTGGTGGAGTTGTCGCCGATGCCGTGGATCAACAGGATCGCCGGCCCCGACCCGGCGATGCGGTAGGCGCGGCGGTAACCGTGAATGGTGCGGAACTCGAGGCGGGGTGCGCTCACTTCCCGCACCGGGCGGAGCGTGTTCTTGCGCTTCCGCTCGGTCATATCGCCAACCTTGTTGTCGGGCCGGGGTGGCGGCGGTGGTGGCTGGGTGGTCGGGTCAGGCCTGGTCGTCGTCGTCGTCGAACTTCTTCTCCGCCTGCTGGGCCAGGAATCGCTCGAACTCGGCGCCCAGCTCGTCGCCGCTGGGCAGGTCCCCGTCGCGAGTCAGTAACGACCTGTTCTCCTGGGCGTCGATGAAGGCATCGTACTGGCGCTCGAGCGAGGCCACCACTTGAGCCACCTCCGCGCTCGCCTCGACCTGCTCGTCGATCTTGGCCCGGATCACCTCGGCGGCTTCGCTCAACGCGGTCAGCGGCAGCTCCAGCGACGCGGTCTTGGCGACCTGCTCGAGCAGCGCCTGGGCGGCGGCGGGGTAGTCGGTCTGGGTCAGGTAGTGCGGAACGTGCACGGTGTAGCCGACCACCTCGTGCCCGTGCTGGGCCATCCGGTACTCCAGCAGGTTGGACGCGCTGCCGGGGACCTGGATCTCGGCGATCCAGGGCTGGAAGTTCTTGATCAGCTCCGGGTTGTTGGAGTGCGCCGTCATGGTGATCGGCCGGGTGTGCGGGACCGCCATCGGCACGGTGCCCAGGCCGATGGTCTGGCGCACGCCCAGCCGCTCGGCCAGCAGCCGCACCGCGGTGATGAAGCGCTCCCACTTCAGGTCCGGCTCCAGCCCGGCCAGCAGCAAAAACGGGGTGCCGACGCTGTCGCGCAGCGCGTACAGGCTCAGCTCGGGGTCGTCGTAGTGGGTGAAGTGGTCGGTCTTGAAGGTCATCAGCGGGCGCCGCGAGCGGTAGTCCAGCAATTCGTCGATCGCGAACGACGCGACCAGCTCGGAATCCAGCGCCGCCTTCAGATGCTTGGCCGCCAGCCGGATGGCGTGCCCGGCGTCGGAAAAGCCCTCCAGGGCGTGCACCAAGACCGGGCCGCGCCCGTCGGACGTCGACAACTGCGGGGCGGGCAGCTCCAGCTCGTACATGCCGGCCTGCCCCGGCTGGTATTGATCACCTGCGTCTTGACGGTGAGTCATGGGGATCGCCTCCTTTCGGGGGTCTCTCCAGGGTGCCCTACCAAGTGTCCCCCGAATCGCGGGGCACCGACATCGAACAGCGAACGCGAAGTCACGCTGTCAGCTGAAACGTCACCATTGTCCGGCGTAATCCGCGGCGCCCCGATCCGGGGTCCGCCCCGCGGCGCGCCAGCAAACCCGTGGCCACACCGCGACGCGCGGAAGTCGGCCCGGCGGGGCAGGGTCAGGCATGATGAAGGCGATGCGCGTACCGATCCTGATGCTCTGCTCGGTGGTGGGGGTGGCGGCGTCGCTGACGTCGTGCCACCGGCCCGTCGAGCACGTGTCGGGTGCCCCGGTGTCCGCACCGCGGGTCGGCGGCCCGGTGCAGCGGCTCAGCCAGCCCGAGCAGAAGGCCGTCGCGGGCCCGGTGGAGCCGGACCGGCGCATCGGGGCGATCTTCATCGACGGTGGGCCGCTTCATGTTTGCACCGGTTCTGTGCTGCATTCGGCGGCCGGCAACCTCATCATCACCGCCGCGCACTGCCTGGCCGGGGCGTCGCTGATCACGTTCGTTCCCGGCTTCGCCGGCGATGCCGCGCCCGGGCCCGCCGATGTGTGGAAGGCCGACGCGGTGTACCTCGATCCGCGCTGGACCAACGGCAAGGACCCGCACGCCGATTACGCGGTGGCCCGGGTCAGCAACGACAGCGGCGCCGCCGTCGAGTCCCGGGTCGGGTTGGCGCTGACGCTGGGCGTCACACCCCCGCCGGGCAGCCGGGTCACCGTGCTGGGCTATCCGGCTGGCGTGGGCGGCTCGCCGATCGGGTGCCAGGCCGCCACGTCGGTCACCGAGACCGGATTCCCGGCGCTGGCCTGCGAGGGGCTGGTGGACGGCACCAGCGGGGCGCCCTGGGTCAGCGGCACCACCGTGGTCGGGCTGATCGGCGGCCTGGAGCGGGGCGGCTGCGCGGCCAACATGTCGTACTCGGCGCCGTTCGACGCGCAGACCGCGGAGTTGCTGGCCCGCGCCGAGGCCGGCGGACCGGGCGACCCGATCCCCAACGACCTGCAGGACGCCTGCTAGCGGGTCAGCGGCGGAACTGGTTGAGCGCGCGCACCTTGTTCATCACGTCCAGCGCCGCCACCTTGTAGGCCTCGGAAAAAGTGGGGTAGTTGAACACCGCGTCGACCAGGTATTCCACCGTGCCGCCGCAGCCCATCACGGCCTGCCCGATGTGCACCATCTCGGTGGCGCTGGTGCCGAAGATGTGCACGCCGAGCACCTTGAGGTCCTGGGTGGACACCAGCAGCTTGAGCATGCCGTAGGAGTCGCCGGCGATCTGGCCGCGGGCCAGCTCCCGGTACCGGGCCACCCCCACCTCGTAGGGGATCGCGTCCTTGGTCAGCTCCACCTCGGTGGCCCCGACGTAGGAGACCTCGGGGATGGAGTAGATGCCGATCGGCTGCAGCTCGGTGATGCCGTCGGACGCCTCCCCGAACGCGTGGTAGGCGGCCAGCCGGCCCTGCTCCATTGACGTGGCGGCCAGCGCCGGGAAGCCGATCACGTCCCCGACGGCGTAGATGTGCGGCACCTTGGTCTGGAAGTTGTCGTCGACGAAGATGCGGCCCCGGTTGTCGGCCTCCAGCTCGGCGTTGTGCAGGTCCAGATGGTCGGTCTGGCCCTGCCTGCCGGCCGAGTACATCACCGTCTCGGCGGGAATCTGCTTGCCGCTGGCCAGGGTGGTGACGGTGCCCGCCGACCCGACGTCAACCGCGGTCACCTCCTCGCCGAACCGGAACGTCACCGCCAGGTCGCGCAGGTGGAACTTGAGCGCCTCGACCACCTCGGGGTCGCAGAAGTCGAGCATGTCGTCCCGCTTCTCCACCACGGTCACCTTGGTGCCCAGGGCGGCGAACATCGAGGCGTACTCGATGCCGATCACGCCGGCGCCGACCACCACCATCGAGGTGGGCAGCGACTTGAGATCCAGGATCCCGTCGGAGTCGAGCACCCGGTCCTCGTCGAACTCGACGCCCGACGGCCGCGCCGGCCGGGTGCCGGTGGCGATGACGACGTATTTGCCGCTGATGGTGATCTTTTCGCGCCGGGACGGGTCCTCGACCTCGATGGTGTGCGGGTCGACGAAGCGGCCGTGCCCGATCAGCAGGTCGATGCGGTTGCGCATCAACTGGTTGCGCACCACGTCGATCTCCTTGCCGATCACGTGCTGGGTGCGGGCCAGCAGGTCGGCGGGGGTGATCTTCTCCTTCACCCGGTAGCTGGCGCCGTACAGTTCGCGCTGGCTCATGCCGGTGAGGTAGAGGACCGCCTCGCGCAACGTTTTCGACGGGATGGTGCCGGTGTTGACGCACACGCCGCCGAGCATCTGTCCGCGTTCGACGACCGCGACGGACTTGCCGAGCTTGGCCGACGCGATCGCGGCCTTCTGCCCGCCGGGCCCCGACCCGATGACCACCATGTCGTACTCTTGCGGCGAGCTCATGGGCTAAACAGTAGAGCAGCTCAACTCACAGTGCTGGGTTCATCCACAGCTGTGCTGCCGCGCCCCCGCGGCCGCGCACCCGGTGACGGTGGCGGCCGTCAGCGTGGGTGCTCATGACCACGCATCGACAACCCGACTTCACGCTTTCCCGCCCGGGCGCGCTCATCGCCGCGCTGCCCGCCGTTCTCGGCTTCGTCCCCGAAAGTTCATTGGTACTGGTGTCTTTGGAGGACGGGCGGCTCGGGTCGGTGCTGCGCGTCGACCTGTCCGACGAGTTGGCGCACCGGGTCGACCACCTGGCCGAGGTGGCCGCCGCGGCCCGGCCCGAGGCGGTGATCGCGGTGATCGTCGACGCGGCCGGGGCGCCCTGCCCGAGCTGCAACGAGGACTACCGACAGCTGTGCGATGCGCTGTTAGAAGCGTTGGCGCGCAACGACATTGAGCTGTACGCCGCGCACGTGGTGGACCGGGTCGCGCTGGGCGGCCGTTGGCACTGCGTCGACGGCTGCGGGGCCAGCGGCCTCATCGACGACCCGTCGGCGTCGCCGCTGGCCGCCGCGGCGGTGCTGGACGGCAGGCGGCTCTACGCGCGGCGCGCCGATCTGCAGGCGGTCATCGCCGTCGAGGACCCCGAGCGCAGCGCGGCGTTGACGGCCGCGGTCCGGCGTCAGGCCGGCCGGCGGACCGCGGCGCTCCGGGCGGATCCGGTGCGCCGCACCCGCGGCGACGTGGAGAAGGCCATGGCCGCCGCCGCCCGGGTGTCATCCGGTGAGGCGCTATCCGACACCGAGCTGGCGAGGCTGGGCTGCGCGCTGAGCGACCCTCCGGTGCGCGACATGCTCTACGCGCTGGCCGTCGGCGAGGGCGCCGACGAGGTCGAATCGCTGTGGGCGGTGCTGGCGCGCACGCTGCCCGAGCCGTGGCGGGTCGAGGCGCTGGTGCTGGTCGCGTTCAGCGCGTACGCCCGTGGCGACGGTCCGCTGGCCGGGGTGTCGCTGGCTGAGGCGCTGCGCTGCGAGCCCGGGCATCGGATGGCCGGCATGCTGGACACCGCATTGCAGTCGGGTCTGCGGCCCGAGGACATCCGGGACCTGGCGCGCACCGGCTACCGGCTGGCCAAACAGTTCGGCGTGCGGCTGCCGCCGCGGCGGCCGTTCGGCCGCAGGGCCGGCTGAAACGTTCGGCTGCAGGGCCGGCTGAAGGGGAGAAGCGGTGCGGCTCAGACCTTTTCGACCTTGACCGCGTGGGCCATCTCGTGCGGCAGGGTGACGTTCTCGTGGCCGGGGATGACGATCGTCACCCCCGCGGGGCCGGTCTCCACGGTCACCCGGGCGTTGGGCACCACACCGGCGTCCTTGAGCCGCGAGATCAGGTCGATGTCACCCTGGACGTGCTCGGTGAGCTGGCGCACCACCACGGCCACCGGGGCGCCGGACGGCAACTCGGTGAGCCGGACCAGGTTGGCCTCCTCGGCGCCGGACTCGGGCCCCACGCCCAGGTCCAGCAGCCCGGGAATCGGGTTGCCGAACGGCGAGGTGGTGGGGTTGTTCAGCACCTTCACCAGGCGCCGCTCGACGTCCTCGCTCATCACGTGCTCCCAGCGGCACGCCTCGGCGTGCACTTCCTCCCAGGGCAGCCCGATGACGTCGACGAGCAGCCGCTCGGCCAGCCGGTGCTTGCGCATCACGGCCACGGCCAGCGCCCGGCCCTTGTCGGTGAGCTCGAGGTGGCGGTCGCCTGCGACGTGCAGCAGCCCGTCGCGCTCCATCCGGGACACGGTTTGGCTGACGGTCGGCCCGCTCTGATCGAGGCGTTCGGCGATCCGGGCACGCAGCGGTGTCACGCCCTCTTCTTCGAGGTCGTAGATGGTCCGCAGATACATCTCGGTGGTGTCAACCAGGTCGTTCATTCAGCACCTTCCATCGACGCTGAGTCTACTTGGCCAGCTGCGTGAATGGGTGTAACGCGTCGACGGCAAGCAGTATGCCCGCCGCTGACGCGGCGGGCATACTGTCTGCTACCTAGCTTGGGTGAGCTATCAGCTCGCGTACGACCGTAGCCGGTCGGCGCGCTCCCCGTTGCGGAGTTTGGACATCACGTCCCGCTCGATCTGGCGGACCCGCTCCCGGGACAGCCCGAACAGCTTGCCGATCTGGTCCAGCGTGCGCGGCTGGCCGTCGTCGAGGCCGAACCGCAGCCGGATCACCTGGTGCTCGCGCTCGTCCAGGGTGGCCAGCACGCTGCGGATGTCGGTGTGCAGCAGCTCGGCGATCACCGCGTTCTCGGCGGACATCGCCTCGGCGTCCTCGATGAAGTCGCCCAGCGGGGCTTCCTCCTCCGAGCCCACCGGCATGTCCAGGCTCACCGGGTCGCGGCTGTGCTCGAGCAGGTCGTTGATCTTGTCGATCGGGATGCCCGACTCGGCGGCCAGCTCCTCGTCGGTGGCCTCGCGGCCCAGGTTCTGGTGCATCTCCCGCTTGATCCGCGCCAGCTTGTTGACCTGCTCGACCAGGTGCACCGGCAGCCGGATGGTGCGGCTCTGGTCGGCCATGCCGCGGGTGATGGCCTGACGGATCCACCACGTCGCGTACGTCGAGAACTTGAATCCCTTTGTGTAGTCGAACTTTTCCATCGCCCGGATCAGCCCGAGGTTGCCCTCCTGGATCAGGTCCAGCAACGGCATGCCGCGACCCGTGTACCGCTTGGCCAGCGACACCACCAGGCGCAGGTTCGCTTCCAGCAGATGACGGCGCGCGGCCTGGCCGTCGCGCACCACGGCCTCCAGATCGCGTTTGCGGTTCTCCCCGAGGCGCTTACGCGTTTCGAGCAGGTGCTCGGCGTAGAGCCCCGCTTCGATGCGCTTCGCGAGTTCCACTTCGCCAGCCGCATTCAGCAACGCCGTCTTACCGATCCCGTTCAAATACACGCGCACCAGGTCCGCTGCGGGGCTTTGAGCATCCAGATCGCCGTCAAATCTGCTCGTGCTGGCGTTCGCCATAGCGACCTCCCGTTCGGCTTGTACTGTCATCGGGTTCAACGACAGACCAGCCTTCTGAGTTCCCGGCGGTTCCCCATCTCACACGTGTTGACGTGCAGAAATGTGTCGCCGACCTGAGAATGTCCTGAGAAGTGCGCCGCGGCGGCACGCTCAGTGAAACGGCGGGCGGTCCCGATCGATTCCGTCCGACCCGCCCGGTTGCCACCGCGCCTGCGCAGCTGGCGGCGGCTCCAGCGCCGCCTGCTCGGCGCGGGGAAACAGCGGGGTGCGGCGGCGGGCGTTGTCGAACCGGCGGGGCTCGTCGGGACTGCGCGGCGGCCGGTCGTTGGCGATCAGCACGGCCATCCACGGCAGCGGGATCGACGCCGCCACGATCGCCAGCGAGATCAGCCCGTTGTGCCAGGCGCCGTAGGCGACCGCCGCCAGGATCAGCGCCGGAATCCGGAAAGCCATCAGGGTCAGGTATTTACGCACCCGCGCGCGGTGCTGCTCCTCGTAGGAGGGCGCGGCGGCGGTGATGAGCACTGGCCGGCTCTTGTTGCGGTCAAAGTCGTCGAATCCGCCATCGAACCCCGAATCGGAGCCGTGCTTCATTCCTCCACTGTCCCACACCCGGGCGGTTCCGGCTCGGCCGGTTTCCGCCTGTCCGGCGGCACGTTCGCCGGTGCCGCCGGCGGTGCACAATATGGGGTATGCAGACCCAGACGATCGAACGCACCGAGACCGACGAACGCGTCGACGACGGGACGGGCAGCGATACGCCCAAGTACTTCCACTACGTCAAGAAGGACAAGATCGCCGAGAGCGCGGTGCTGGGCAACCACGTCGTGGCGCTGTGCGGCGAGGTCTTTCCGGTCACCCGGGCGGCCAAGCCGGGCTCACCCGTCTGCCCGGAGTGCAAGCAGATCTACGACCGGCTCAAGAAGGGCTGATCAGCCCCGCGGTTCGGCCGGCGCCACCTCGCGCCGCTGGGTGGCCGGGTTCGCGATGGGGCTGGCCAGCGTCTGCACCGTCCGCTCCAGGGCGGGCGACCGGGAGAACAACCAGGTGCGCAGCCGGTGCGCATGGGTCTTCGGCGCCGGGAACTCCTCCTGGACGGCGGCGTTGAGCTCGGCGCCCAGCATGATCGCGAAGCCGCCGAAGAACGCGAACAGCAAGAATGCGATCGGGGTGGACAGCGCGCCGTAGGTGTAGCCGGTGCTGGTGATCCAGCGCAGGTAGAAGCGCAGGCCCAGGGTGGCGGTGACGAACACCGTCGTGGCCAGCATGGCGCCCAGGATCAGCCGGTGCGACGGCAGCGGCTCGGGCAGGGCGACCCGGTACAGGATCATCACCGCGATCGTCAGGCCGACGATCAGGGCGGGGTAGTAGCCGTAGCGCAGCACGTTGGACAGGCCGAGCGGGATGTGTTCGCCCACCTTGCGCGGGCCCACCACCACTAGCGGCGCCGTCGCCACCAGGCCCACCAGCATCACCACGTAGAGGAACAGCGCGAAGAACCGCTGGCGCACCGGGTGGCGCAGCGGCGTCTGGTCGTGCGCCTCGACCACCGAGTCGACGAACGCCGAGATGGCCGACGACCCCGCCCACAGCGAGATCAGGAATCCCAACGACACCACCTCGCCGCGGGCGTTGTTGGCGATGTCACGGACGGTCGGCTCGATGATCTCGTTGACCACGCTGGGGGAGAACACGCTGTGCGCCGTCGAAATCAGCTGCCGCAGGATGCTGGGCAGCATGTCCGGACCGAACAGCGGCGCCACGTAGGCGAGCGTCCCCAGCAGCCCGAGCAGCAGCGGCGGCAGGGACAACGCCGACCAAAAACCCGCCTGAGCCGACTCCGAGAAGATCGAGTCGTCCCAACTCTTGGAAAGAGTCCTCAGGGTGATTCGCCAGATGTGGTGGCGCGACGGTTTTGCGACCTGATCGCTCATACCAGTCCAGCATTACCGGAAATCGCGCCCACTTCCCACATTGGCGGCGGGCGAGTTCGGCAGGGCTAGCTTTCGCTGACCTCCAGCACCGCGTCCAGCTCGGTCAGCTTGGCCTCGTGCTCGTTGGCGTGGTGCTGGCAGAAGAGAAGCTCCAGTCCGGAAGGCAGCTTGGCGCGCACCCGAGCCGCGGCACCGCAGCGATCGCAGCGGTCGGCTCTGGTCAGTTCAGGACTCGTCAGAGTTGCATTCATGGCTTCTCCGTTCTCGTACATTCACTTTCTCAGACGTATGGCGTTTTCGCCTTGTTCCCCGATCGTTATCGGGTGTGTCGTTTCTCACGACCTGGTCAGGTTTGGTTCGGCGGGGTCTCTAGGGTGGCGGTCGTGACCGTCACTCCCGGCGTCCTGGTGCATCTGTGCGGGGCGAAACAGTGGGCCCGCGCCCGACGCACGGGCCGCATCGATCCGCAGGACGCCGACTTCATCCACCTGTCCACGCCGCAGCAGGTGCACCTGCCCGCCAACCGGCTCTACCGCGGCCGCGACGACCTGGTGCTCCTGCACGTCGACCCCGACCGGCTTGCGGCGCCGCTGCTTTGGGAGCCGGGAGTGCCAACCGATCCCGCATCGATGTTGTTCCCGCATCTGTACGGGCCGCTGCCGGTGAGCGCTGTGATCGCGGTCACCGACTACCGGCCGGGATCCGACGGCGGCTTCCCGCCCGTCGCCACGTAGGCGTCGGCTTCGATCTCCACCAGCAACTCGGGTGCGATCAGCGCCGCGACCTCGACCATGGTGGCCGCGGGCCGTATCGCGCCGAACACCTCCGCGTGCACCGCCCCGACCTCGCGCCAGCGCGCGATGTCGGTGACGTAGATCCGGGTGCGCACCACATCGGCGAGTTCGGCGCCGGCCTGTCGCAGGGCAATCTCGATGCGGCGCAAGGCATCTCGGGCCTGGGCGGCGATGTCGCCGGCGGGCCCGGCGCCGGTTGTCCCGGCGACCCAGACGTGCGGGCCGACGCGCACCGCCCGCGCGTAGCCGACGTCGGATTCGAAGGCGGATTCGGACGAGACCACCTTGCGGTTGCCAGACATGCGCCTCACGGTACGTCGGCACCGCGCCCCGCCGCAGCCGAATTTTCCGGCGACAGCGTCAGCTTGACCTACCGGCTTACGCCGGCATCGAGATGGCTTGCGCGCCAACCATTCTGGGGATGTGTGCGCTCCAATTAGACCTTGGTGGCACCCATGTCGACAGTGAGCTGCGTGCCTGTCACCGTTCGGGCCAGGTCCGAAGCGAGCCAGAGGACCGCATCGGAGATGTCATCCGGCTCGGCCACAGCATAGGGCGGCAGCACACTGCCGAACGACACGACATAATTCGGATGCTCGGTCAGGAACTCTGTCGGCGGTACGCCCATCGGTGTCGCCACACCCCACGGGTGAACGGAGTTCACGCGAATTCCGTATTCGCCTAGCTCGATGGCCGCCGACTTGGTGAGCCCCACAACCCCGTGCTTGGCCGCACTGTAGTGGGCCTGCCCAGGCAGCGACTTGATCCCTGCGACCGAGCTGATCAAGACAATCGATCCACCGTTGCCAGCCGAGATCATATGCGGAACAGTGGCTTTCATTGTTCGCCAGACACCCGACAGGTTCACGTCCAGCATCGTCAGCCACTGCTCTTCAGACATCTCCCACAACCGAGCCCAGTTGGCGATCCCGGCATTGGCAACTACGACATCCAGTCGGCCGCCGAGACGCTCGACGCCCTCGGTCACGATTCGTTCGAGGGCCTTGAGATCGCGCACGTCCGCCGTGTCGACGACGAACGGCCTCCCCTCCCGCTCGAGCAGACCGGCGGTCTCCTTGAGATCCGCTTCGGTGGCAGGCGGATAGGCGTTGTCTGGCGATACCTCGTCGCAAATGTCGACCGCGATCACCGATACACCCTCGCGCGCCAGCCGCACCGCGTGGCTGCGGCCTTGACCGCGCGCCGCACCGGTCACGAAGGCGACCTTGTCGTCAAGCAGACCCATGACAACCCTCCGATCGGCCCAGCCTCGACGATGCGTCTCTCAGCTGGGTGGCATCGCAGCTCCTCAACTGCTCGAACCGCCGTAGCTGGGTTAGCTGAGTATCCGCCGATTGACGGTCGCGGAACCCGCGAATCGCGATCTTGACCGACTGGCCGTTCGGCCCCTCAGGACGACGGCAACGCCTGGGCCGTGACGCCTGCGGGTGTTCTGGTGCTGAATCTCAATCCAGGTAGTCGCGCAATACCTGGGAGCGGCTGGGGTGGCGCAACTTTGACATCGTCTTGGACTCGATCTGGCGGATGCGCTCGCGGGTCACCCCGTAGACCTGGCCGATCTCGTCCAGGGTGCGGGGCTGGCCGTCGGTCAGGCCGAACCGCAGCCGCACCACGCCGGCCTCGCGCTCCGACAGCGTCTCCAGCACCGACTGCAGCTGGTCCTGCAGCAGCGTGAACGACACCGCGTCGACGGCCACCACGGCCTCGCTGTCCTCGATGAAATCGCCCAGCTGGGAATCGCCCTCGTCGCCGATCGTCTGGTCCAGCGAGATCGGCTCGCGGGCGTATTGCTGGATCTCGAGCACCTTTTCGGGCGTGATGTCCATTTCCTTGGCCAGCTCCTCGGGCGTGGGCTCGCGGCCCAGGTCCTGCAGCAGCTCGCGCTGGATGCGGCCCAGCTTGTTGATCACCTCGACCATGTGCACCGGGATGCGGATGGTGCGGGCCTGGTCGGCCATGGCGCGGGTGATGGCCTGGCGGATCCACCACGTCGCGTAGGTGGAGAACTTGTAGCCCTTGGTGTAGTCGAACTTCTCGACCGCACGGATCAGGCCCAGGTTGCCCTCCTGGATCAAATCGAGGAACGCCATCCCGCGGCCTGTGTAGCGCTTGGCCAGCGACACCACCAACCGCAGATTCGCTTCCAGCAGATGGTTTTTCGCGCGGTCGCCGTCGCGGCAGATCCACATCATGTCGCGGCGCTGGGCGGCGGGCAGCTTCTCGCCGCGCTCGGCCATCTCCGACATCAGCTGGGTGGCGTACAGGCCGGCCTCGATCCGCTTGGCCAGCTCGACCTCTTCCTCGGCGTTGAGCAGCGCGACCTTACCGATCTGCTTGAGGTAGGCGCGCACCGAGTCGGCCGACGCGGTCAGCTCGGCGTCCTTGCGGGCCTGCCGCAACGCCTCGGATTCGTCCTCGTCCCAGACGAAATCGCCGGAGGCCTTGTCCTTTTCGGACGGCTCGGCGATCTCGTCGTCCTCGTCGGCGGCCGTGGCGCCGGCCGCCTTGGGGGCGGCGGCTTCCTCGTCCTCGCCTTCCTCGGCGTCACCGGGCTCGATGTCGGTGTCGTCGGCCGCCACGTCCTCCTCGAGGTCGTCGAGGTTCAGGTCGGTGTCGATGTCGAGGTCCTCGCCGGGCTCGCCCTCGAGGTCGGGTTCGGTGTCGAGATCCTCGACGGCGCCGTCGGTGTCGAGGGCGTCGGGGTCGGCCGGGCCGCCCTTGGCCGCCTTCGTCCCGCGCGCCGACGGCGCCTTGGCGTCGGCACCCTTGGCCGACGAGCGGGTCTTCTTGGCGGGTTCGGCGGCCGCGCCGGCCTCGGACTTGGCGGACCGCGATGCGGTCTTGGTGGCCCGCTTGGCGGGCGCGGAGCCGTTGGCGGCCTTGGCCGCCGGCCGCTTGGCGGGGGACGACGGAGACTTCGTGGCGGTGCGTTTCACCGGCCCATCCGTCGCCGGGCTTGCTTTGGTCGCTGCCACTTACACCCCTTCGTTTGGGCTCACTTTCGGTGGGTAGTGGGCATGGTTAACCGAAAGTGTCTGCTATGTCGATGTCGGCGTTGGTATCAGCGTGACCAGTCGCACGCTGGCGGTTGGGCGTTCGCCGAGCACCATTGTAACGACAGTGCGCGGTACTACGGCTGTGCCGGCCAAAAATCAGTGGGTGACGTCCGAGGTCGCGGCCATGGCCGCGCCGACGATCCCGGCGGTGTTGAGCAGGGCCGCGGCGACCACCGGGGTGCGGTTTTCTAGCAGCGGCAGCCATTTGTCGGCCTTGCGGCTGATCCCGCCGCCGGCGATGAACAGGTCCGGCCACAGCGCGTTCTCGATGCTCACCAGCACCCGGGTCACCTGTTTGGCCCACTTCTCATAGGACCAGCCGTGGCGTTCCTTCACCGAGGACGCCGCGCGCTGCTCGGCCTCCTTGCCGCCCACCTCCAGGTGCCCGAGCTCGGTGTTGGGTATCAGGGTGCCGTTGTGAATGACCGCCGAGCCGATTCCGGTGCCGAACGTCAGCAACACCACCAGCCCCGACTGGTTCCGGCCTGCCCCGTAGTGCTCCTCGGCCAGCCCGGCGGCGTCGGCGTCGTTGAGGACGGTGACCTCCTGGCCGTTCAGTTCGGCGCTGATGATGTCGCGCGCGTTGGTGCCGATCCACGCCTTGTCCACGTTGGCCGCGGTCTGCACGACGCCGTGGGTGACCACCCCTGGATAGGTGACGCCCAGCGGCCCGGTCCATTCGAAGGCGTCGACCACCGCGGCGATGGTCTTGGCGACGGCCGACGGTGTCGCCGGTTGCGGGGTCAGCAGCTTGACCCGCTCGCCGATCAGCAGCCCGGTGTCCATGTCGACGATGCCGCCCTTGATGCCGCTGCCGCCGACGTCGACGCCGAAGCCGCGCCGCGGCGGCGGGCCGGCGGCCGGGGCGGCGGGGGTGTGCGCGGTCGAGTCGGTGCTGGTCATCGAATCTCCTCGGCGTCACTGGGCTGTCCGCCCACCTTAACGCCGCGACCGCGCGGTCCGCGGCGTCTGCGCGGCGGCGGCGACTGTGATGCGATGGACCGGTGATGCCCTCCGATGACGAGCTCGTGCGGCTGCGTTCGATGGCCGAGACCCTGGCCGCCGAGGCGGCCGCGTTTGTCCGGCGCCGGCGCGCCGAGGTGTTCGGCACCGAGCCCGGCGGGGCGTCCGCCCCCGACGGCGGCGCGGTGCGATCCAAGAGCACGCCGACCGACCCAGTGACCGTGGTGGACACCGAGACGGAACGGCTGCTGCGGGACCGGTTGGCCCAATTACGGCCCGGCGAACCGATTCTCGGCGAGGAGGGCGGGGGGCCCGCCGAGCCGTCGCCCCCTGGGGACGGGACGGTCACCTGGGTGCTCGACCCCATCGACGGCACGGTGAATTTCGTGTACGGCATCCCCGCCTATGCGGTCTCGGTCGGCGCTCAGGTCGATGGCGAGTCGGTGGCCGGGGCGGTCGCCGACGTGGTCGGCGACCGGGTGTACTCGGCGGCCGCCGGTCTCGGCGCCCATGTCAGCGACGGCGCAGGCAGGCAACCGCTGCAGTGCGCGGCGGTCGACGATGTGTCGATGGCGTTGCTGGGCACCGGTTTTGGCTATGCGCGACAACGGCGCGCGGCGCAGGCGGCGCTGTTGGCACGGATGCTGCCGGTGGTCCGCGACGTGCGGCGGATCGGCTCGGCGGCGCTGGATCTGTGCATGGTCGCCGCGGGCCGGCTGGACGCCTATTACGAGCACGGTTTGAAAGTGTGGGACCGCGCCGCGGGCGCGCTGATCGCCGCGGAGGCCGGCGCCCGGGTGGTGCTGCCGGCGCCCGACGGCGACGGGGCCGGGTTGGTGCTGGCCGCCGCGCCCGGGATCGCCGACGAGCTGCTGGCCGTCCTGGAACGCTTCGACGGCCTGGACCCGATCCTGGACTGAACGGCTCAGCAGCTGCTGGCGTGAATCTTGGCCAGCAGCGTGG
This sequence comes from Mycobacterium timonense, assembly GCF_025821985.1. Taxonomy (NCBI): domain Bacteria; kingdom Bacillati; phylum Actinomycetota; class Actinomycetes; order Mycobacteriales; family Mycobacteriaceae; genus Mycobacterium; species Mycobacterium timonense. Next base: position 59,935 of record NZ_JACKSY010000065.1, read on the forward strand.
GATCCGAGGGTTCGGTAGCCCCGGGCCGCAGGGTGGCCAGCACCGCGTCGATGTCGTCGTTGTGGGCCAGCGCGGTGAAGTCGGTGCCCAGCGCGAGGTCGACGGAGTCGTCGGCGCGGTTATCGTTGAACAGTTCGGTGCACGGCGCCACCAGCCACACCGCCGCGGCGGTGGCCTGCCCGGCGGTGCCGAACCGGATCTGGCCCTGGCAGGTGAGCCGGGTGCCCGCGTACAGCGGGTCGTTGGCGGCGGTGGGCTGGGCGAAGCCGAGGTCTTTCATCGCCCCGGCGACGTCGCCGGCCTGCCCGCCGCGGCCGCTGGCGTTGAGCACGCGGACCTTGGTGTCGGCGAGCTTGGCGGGCGTCACGTCCATCATGGCGCTGCGCGACACCTGCTCACCGAGCTGGGCCGGCGCCGAACCCGTCGACCCCGCCGGCCCGGTCGACTTGGGCGGGGGATTGCACACCGCGGCCTCGTGCACCTTGGCGGGCCGCGTCAGCGCCACCGTCCAGATGACGGCGGTGGCCACCGCGAGCAGGCTCACCACCACGATCGCCGGCCGGGGGTTGCGCCGGCGGAATGGCCGGCCGTGCTTGTCAAAAGCGGTACCCTCGGTGATTTGTGTGACCACAGCTGCACTCTAGTCGCACGCCAAACCCCTGTTCAGAAGCGAGCGCAAGGGTAAAAATAGGGGTGTGAGGTAAATCACACCTTAAGGGGCCGCGATCCGGGCACGAATCGTTTGGTGGATGCGTTCGACGCTGGTACAAAGCGATGCTTGGATAACGAGGGCATGTGAGGGGAAAGAATGCCTACCGACTATGACGCTCCACGGCGTACCGAGACCGATGACGTCTCGGAGGACTCGCTGGAGGAGCTCAAAGCGCGACGGAACGAGGCGGCTTCGTCCGTCGTCGACGTCGACGAATCTGAATCCGCTGAATCTTTCGAACTGCCCGGCGCCGACCTCTCGGGGGAAGAGCTCTCGGTGCGCGTCATCCCGAAGCAGGCTGACGAATTCACCTGCTCGAGCTGCTTTTTGGTGCAACACCGCAGTCGGCTGGCCAGCGAGAAGAACGGCGTGATGATCTGTACCGACTGCGCGGCCTGATCGGTCAGCCGCGTAATGCCGACAGCACCCGCTCCGGGTGACGGCAGCTCACCAACCAGTACGGCGTCGGATCGTCCGGATCGTCGAGTACCACCAGGATCATCGGTCCCACCCACGCCCGGTGCAGCACGTAGGCGGCCGGGTCGAGCTGACGGCCCAGGGCGGCGGATTTCGCCGACGGCGCCACCGGCGCGGAGCGGGCGATCGCGGTGACCGGCAGGTGCGCCGGGCCGGCCCACAGTTCCACCTCGCCGGGCGCGGCGGGGTCGGCGGTGACCCGGACCTCGATGCGGCCCAGCCACAGCAGCGCCGCGGCGGCCACCGCGAACAGCGCCGCGTACGGCCACCACGAGGACTGGCGGGTGACGCCCATGTTGAACTCGAACGCGATGATGCCGGCCAGCGCGAACGCCGGCGGCCACCACCACCAGGGCACCCACAATCGTTCGCGATATCGCACGTTGTGCGGCGCGACGCGGGTATCGGACACGCGGTCAAGGGTAGTCTGTGGCCCCGTGTCGACCAGTCTGGCCATCGTCCGTCTCGACCCCGGGCTTCCGCTGCCCAGCCGCGCCCACGAAGGCGACGCGGGCGTCGACCTCTACAGCGCCGAAGACGTCCGGCTGGAACCCGGCCGGCGCGCCCTGGTGCGCACCGGGGTGGCGGTCGCCATCCCGTTCGGCATGGTGGGCCTGGTGCATCCGCGGTCGGGACTTGCTGCGCGCGTTGGACTTTCGATCGTCAACAGCCCGGGTACCATCGACGCGGGCTACCGCGGCGAGATCAAGGTGGCGCTGATCAACCTGGACCCGGCCGAGCCGATCGTGGTGCACCGCGGCGACCGCATCGCCCAGCTGCTGGTGCAGCGCGTCGAGTTGGTGGAGCTGGTCGAGGTGTCGTCGTTCGACGAGGCCGGTCTGGCCGGCACGTCCCGGGGCGACGGCGGCCACGGTTCCTCCGGCGGACACGCGAGTCTGTGATGCGCGCCGGCGAGGATTTCACGAGGAGGCGCGATGAGGCGCGATGAGGTGGGCACCCCACCCGGGGAAGAGCGGCGCTGATGGCTGTATTCGGTAGGCGCGCCCGCAGGGGCGACGACGAGGACACCCCGGTCGGCGCGGAGATCCCCGAACCCGACCCGGTGGTGGCGCACGACGACGCGGACGAGCAGGCCGCCGACGAGCTCGAGGGTCCGTTCGACATCGACGATTTCGACGACCCCGCCGTGGCGGAGCTGGCCCGGCTGGACCTGGGCTCGGTGCTGATCCCGATGCCGGAGGCCGGCCAACTGCAGGTGGAGTTGACCGAAACCGGTGTGCCGAGCGCGGTTTGGGTCGTCACAGCCAACGGCCGTTTCACCATCGCGGCCTACGCGGCGCCCAAGACCGGCGGGCTGTGGCGCGAGGTGGCCGCCGAGCTGGCCGAGTCGCTGCGCAACGACTCGGCCAAGGTCAGCATCCAGGACGGGCCCTGGGGGCGGGAGGTGGTCGGCACCGCCGCCGGCGTGGTGCGCTTCATCGGCGTCGACGGCTACCGGTGGATGATCCGCTGCGTCGTCAACGGCACCCACGAGACGATGGAGGCGCTCGAGCAGGAAGCGCGAGCGGCGTTGGCGGACACCGTCGTTCGCCGCGGCGACACCCCCCTTCCGGTGCGCACGCCGCTGCCGGTGCAGCTGCCCGAGCCGATGGCCCAGCAGCTGCGGGAGGCCGCGGCCGCGCAGCAGGCCGCCGCGCAGCAAGCCCAGTCCCAGCAGTCGCCGGGCAACGAGCCGGCCGCGCGGCGCAGCGCCGACGGGTCGGCCATGCAACAGCTGCGCACCACCACCGGCGGCTGACTCGGCCGCTCGGGACTACAGCTCGGCCAGCGCGGCCAGGCAGGCCGCGCCCAAGGCGGTGGGGTCGGCGCCGATCTGATCCAGCGTCACCGTGCGCAGCGCCGCCCGCGGCGCGGCGGCCACCCAGTCCCGGCCCGCCTGCAGCGGGTGAATCGGGTCGTCGAGCGCGGCCGCCACCGCCAGCGGCGCGGTCAACCCGGCCAGCTCATCGCGGCTCGGCGCCACGTAGCCGGCCGCCTCTTCCATGGCGTCGGGCAGGTGCGGCCACTGCGCGCCCCACGAGCGGGTCAGCTCGTCGGCCAGCCACGCCGGGCTGGACGCGCGCATCTGGATCGTCGTCGCCGCCAGCCCGTCGGCGCGCAACCGGGCGGCCGAATAGCGCGCCGCCAGCGCGGCCGGCGCCTCCTCGGGGGCCCCGGCCCAGGCCGGCAGCGCGGCCAGCACCGCGACCGCCCGATCGGGATGGGCCAGCGCCCACGCGGCCGCCACGGCCGCGCCGATCGACACGCCGCCGACCGCGATCGGTCCTCGGCGCGCCGCGTCGTCCAGCGCCTCCAGATAGCCCGCCACCAACCGGTCGGGCCGCGGCGGCGGGGCCACCAGCACCGCGCCCACCCCGGCGAGCGGACCCGAGAATGCCCGGTGAACGTAGTCGTCGTCGGAGCCGGTGCCGGGCAACAACACGGCCCTGACACCGCGCAGATCGACCACCACCCCTTGATAGTGCCCCGGCGTTCACCGGGGCTCCAACCGGGGTGTTTGAGTCGGTTGGCGCGGGGGAACCAAGAGGTCTACGGTGTCCGTTGGCATAAATGGAAGCGTCGAGGCTTATCAGCATTGTCAGGAGTGGCCATGGGGGCCCAAGGGTATCTGCGCCGGCTCACCCGACGGTTGACGGAGGATCCGGAGCAACGCGACTCCGAGGAACTGTCCGACGAGGTCGCCAGCACCGGCGCGCAACGTGCGATCGACTGCGAGCGTGGCCAGGAGGTCACCATGGTCGGCACGCTGCGCAGCGTGGAATGTAACGGCCGGGCCTGCGCCGGCGGCGTGCGCGCCGAGCTGTTCGACGGCAGCGACACCGTCACCCTGGTGTGGCTGGGCCAGCGCCGCATCCCGGGCATCGACTCGGGCCGCACCTTGCGGGTGCGCGGCCGGCTGGGCAAGCTGGAGAACGGAACCAAGGCGATCTACAACCCGCACTACGAAATTCAACGGTGACCGTCCCCGACGACATGGGGGCAATCCCGTCCCCCGGGGAGCCGGGCTCATCGGAACAAATGACCACTAACCGCATCAATCCCGAACGTCTGCTGGCACAGGCAGGCGGAGTCAGTGGTGTCATCTACTCGTCGCTGCCGGTGGTCGTGTTCGTCATCGCGTCGAGCGTGTCCGGCCTGGTCGCGGCGATCGCGGCCGCGCTGGGGGTGGCCGCGCTGGTGCTGCTGTGGCGCCTGGTGCGCCGGGACTCGCCGCAGCCCGCGATCTCGGGGTTCTTCGGTGTGGCGCTGTGCGCGCTGATCGCCTACGTGGTGGGCGAGTCCAAGGGCTACTTCCTGCTGGGCATCTGGATGTCGTTGCTGTGGGCGGTGGTGGTCGCCGCGTCGGTGCTGATCCGCCGCCCGTTGGTCGGCTACGCGTGGAGCTGGGCCGGCGGGCGCGGCGACGGCTGGCGCAGCGTGCCGCGGGCCGTGTACGCGTTCGACGTCGCCTCGCTGTGCTGGGTGCTGGTGTTCGCCGCCCGCTTCGTGGTGCAGGGGCTGCTGTACGACGCCGACCGCACCGGCTGGCTGGCGGCGGCGCGGATCGGGATGGGCTGGCCGCTGACCGTGCTGGCCGCGCTGGCCACCTACGCCGCGATCAAGTCGGCGCAGCGGGCCATCGCCGCGGTCGAGCTGGGCTCCGGCGCCGCCGGCGAGTAATCCGGCGGCCACTAGCCGAGCAGCAGTTTCTGCAGTTCCTCTTCGGCCTCGGCCACCGCGACGAACAGCAGCTCGTCGCCGCCTTCCAGCGGCTCGTCCTCCTCGGGCACGATCACGCGCGGCCCGCGCAGGATGGTCACCAGCGCGGCGTCGCGGGGCAGCTGCAGCCGGCGCACCGGCTTGCCGCCCCACGGGGTGTCGTCGGGCAGCGTGATCTCGACCAGGTTCGCCTGCCCCTTGCGGAATTCCATCAGCCGCACCAGATCACCGACGGCGACGGCCTCCTCGATGAGCGAGGCCAGCATGCGCGGCGTCGACACCGCCACGTCCACCCCCCAGGCGTCGGTGAACAGCCATTCGTTGCGCGGATCGTTGACCCGGGCCACCACCCGCGGCACCGCGAACTCGGTTTTGGCCAGCAGGCTCAGCACCACGTTGGCCTTGTCGTCGCCGGTGGCGGCCACCACCACGTCGAACTCCTGCAGCTGCACCGACTCCAGCAGGCTCAGCTCGCAGGCGTCGCCCAGCCGCCAGTGCGCGGCCGGGATGGCGTCGACGTCGACGTGATCGGGGTTGCGTTCGATCAGGGTCACGTCGTGCCCATTGGCCAGAAGTTCCCGGGTGACCGAGCGGCCGACCGCGCCGGCGCCGGCGACAGCTACCTTCATTTGCGCCGCTCCTCGTACCCGGCTTGCCCATAGGGCAAGCCGGCTCCTTCGTCGTCGGCGGTCTTCATGTGCGCCGCTCCTCGTACCCGGCTTGCCGACCAGGCAAGCCGGCTCCTTCGTCGTCGGCGGTCTTCATGTGCGCCGCTCCTCGTGGTTCACAGGTCTTCGCTCGGCGGTAGCGCGGCGATGGCCGCCGCCTCGGCCGCGCGGCCCGATATCGCCGCCACGTAGACCTGGTCGCCGGCCTGGATGACCGACTTGGGCTCGGGCAGCACGCCCGACCCGAACCGGATCAAGAACGCGACGCGGGCGCCGGTGGCCTGCTCGAGATCGGTGACCCGGTGCCCGATCCAGTCCTCGTGCAACACGACCTCGGACACGGCGACGGTGCCGGTCGGGTCGCGCCACTTGGCCGTCTGGGTCTCCCGCAGCAGCGCGTTGAGCAGACGGTCGGTGGTCCAGGGCACGGTCGCGATGGTGGGAATGCCGAGGCGCTCGTAGACCTCGGCGCGCTTGGCGTCGTAGATGCGGGCCACCACCCGCTTGACGCCGAACGTCTCGCGGGCCAGCCGCGCCGAGATGATGTTGGAGTTGTCGCCCGAGGACACCGCGGCGAACGCGTCGGCCTCCTCGATGCCGGCCCTTAGCAGCACATCCCGGTCGAAGCCCTGGCCCAGCACCCGCTCGCCGGCGTATTCGGGGCTGAGCCGGTTGAAGGCGGTGCTGTCGCGGTCGATGACCGCGACGTCGTGACCGATGCGCGACAGCCCGTCGGCGACCGAGGACCCGACCCGGCCGCAGCCCATCACCACTACACGCACATCCAGATCCTCTCGGCCGCGTCTGGCGCCGTCACCGGCAACGCACGTCGGCAAGCCGTTTCGGTCGGCGAACATTCTCGCCTACGAACGCTACCGGCATACTCGCCGGGGCTTACTCTTGGCTCTCGTGTCCAAACTTTCAACCGCCACTCGTCGGTTGCTTATCGGTCGGCCGTTTCGCAGCGACCGGCTGAGTCACACCCTGCTGCCCAAGCGGATCGCCTTGCCGGTGTTCGCCTCCGACGCGTTGTCCTCGGTGGCGTATGCGCCCGAAGAGGTGTTTTTGATGCTGTCGGTGGCCGGGGTGAGCGCGTACGCGCTGACGCCCTGGATCGGCCTGGCGGTGGCCGCGGTGATGTTGGTGGTGGTGGCCAGCTACCGGCAGAACGTGCACGCCTACCCGTCCGGCGGCGGGGACTACGAGGTGGTCACCACCAACCTCGGCGAGACCGCCGGCCTGGTGGTGGCCAGCGCGCTGATGGTGGATTACGTTCTGACCGTTGCGGTTTCGACGGCCTCGGCGATGGCCAACATCGGCTCGGCGGTCCCGATCGTGGCCGAACACAAGGTGTTCTTCTGTGTGGCCGCCATCCTGTTGGTGATGGCGTTGAACCTGCGCGGGGTGCGCGAGTCCGGGGTGGCCTTCGCGATCCCGACGTATGCGTTCATCATCGGGGTGCTCACGATGATCGGCTGGGGGCTGTTCCGGATCTTCGTGCTGGGCAACCCGCTGCGGGCGGAATCCGCCGGATTCGAAATGCATGCGCAGCACGGCCAGGTCGTCGGCTTCGCGCTGGCGTTCCTGGTGGCGCGGTCGTTCTCCTCCGGGTGCGCGGCGCTGACCGGTGTCGAGGCGATCAGCAACGGGGTGCCGGCGTTCCAGAAACCCAAGTCGCGCAACGCCGCCACGACCCTGCTGATGCTGGGCGGCATCGCCGTCACGCTGCTAATGGGCATCATTGTGCTGGCCGAGAAGATCGGGGTGAAACTCGTCGAGGACCCGGCGACGCAGCTGAGCGGGACGCCGCCGGGCTACTACCAGAAGACCCTGGTCACCCAGCTGGCGCAGGCGGTGTTCGGCGGCTTCCACATCGGGTTCCTGCTGATCGCCACCGTGACCGCGCTCATCCTGGTGCTGGCCGCCAACACCGCGTTCAACGGGTTCCCGGTGCTCGGCTCGATCCTGGCGCAGCACAGCTACCTGCCGCGGCAACTGCACACCCGCGGCGACCGGTTGGCGTTCTCCAACGGCATCCTGTTTTTGTCCGGGGCGGCGCTGCTGGCGATCATCGCCTTCCGCGGCGAGGTCACCGCGCTGATCCAGCTCTACATCGTCGGCGTGTTCATTTCGTTCACGCTGAGCCAGATCGGCATGGTGCGGCACTGGACCAGGTTGCTGCGCACCGAGACCGACCCGGCCGCGCGGCGCAAGATGATGCGCTCCCGGGCGGTCAACACCGTCGGATTGCTTTCCACCGGCGCGGTTTTGCTGGTGGTCCTGATCACCAAGTTCGCCGCCGGGGCGTGGATCGCCCTGTTCGCGATGAGCTTGCTGTTCGGGATCATGAAGATGATCAACCGGCACTACAACACGGTGAACCGCGAATTGGCCGAGCAGGCCGCCGACCAGGACGACGTGGTGTTGCCCAGCCGCAACCACGCCGTGGTGCTGGTGTCGAAGCTGCACCTGCCGACGCTGCGTGCGCTGGCCTACGCCCGGGCCACCCGGCCCGACGTGCTCGAGGCGGTGACGGTCAGTGTCGACGACGCCGAAACCCGCGATCTGGTGCACAAGTGGGAGGAGGCCGACATCAGCGTCCCGCTCAAGGTCATCGCCTCGCCCTACCGCGAAATCACCCGCCCGGTACTGGAATACGTCAAGCGGGCCAGGGAAGAGTCGCCGCGCACCGTGGTCACGGTGTTCATTCCGGAGTACGTGGTCGGCCACTGGTGGGAGCAGGTGCTGCACAACCAGAGCGCGCTGCGGCTCAAGGGGCGGCTGCTGTTCATGCCGGGGGTGATGGTGACTTCGGTTCCCTGGCAACTGAGTTCGTCGGAGCGGCGCAAGACCCTGGAGCCGCACATGGCCCCGGGCGACGCCCGGCGGGGAATCTTCGATTGACCCGCCCGGGGCCGCCCCCGGTGGGCGAGCTGACGCTGACCACCGGCAGCCCGGCCAACGGCGGCAGCTGCGTGGCGCATCACGAGGGCCGGGTGGTGTTCGTCCGGTACGCGCTGCCCGGTGAGCGGGTCCGGGTTCGGGTCACCGCCGACCGCGGATCCTATTGGCACGCAGAGGTTCTCGACGTCATCGAGGCGGCGGACGGCCGCATCGAGTCGCTGTGCCCGATCGCCGGGGTGGACGGCGCCGGGTGCTGCGACCTGGCTTTCGTGCGGCCCGAGGCGGCCCGGGCGCTCAAGGCCGCGGTGGTGGCCAATCAGCTGGAGCGCCTCGGCGGGCATCGCTGGGCCGGCGAGGCCGAACCGCTGGGGAATACCGGGCCGACGGGGTGGCGCACCCGGGTCCGGCTGGACGTGGGCGCCGACCGCCGGCCGGGCTTTCACCGGTACCACAGCGAGGAATTGGTGACCGACCTGCGCTGCGCGCAGCTGCCGCCCGGCATGCTGGACGGCATCGCCGAGACCCAGTGGCCGTCGGCCGCCCAGCTGCACGTGGCCGTCGACGACGACGGCGCCCGCCACGTGGTGCGCACCCTGCGGCAGGGCCGGCGCACCGCGACCAAGGTCATCGAGGGACGCTACGAGGCGGTGCAGCGGGTGAGCGGGCGCAGCTGGCGGGTGCCGGTGACCGCGTTCTGGCAGGCGCACCGCGACGCGGCGGCGACCTACCGCGCCCTGGTGCTCGACTGGGCGCAGCCCGGCGCCGGCATGACCGCGTGGGATCTCTACGGCGGCGCAGGCGTTTTCGCCGCGGCGCTGGGCGAGGCCGTGGGCGCGTCCGGGCGGGTGCTCAGCGTCGACACCTCGCGGGCGTCCACCCGGGCCGCCCGGGCGGCGCTGGCCGACCTGCCCCAGGTGCAGGTCGTCACCGACTCGGTGCGCCGCGCCCTGGCGGCGCAACGAACCCCCGCCTTGAAAGCAGACGTGGCGGTGCTGGATCCGCCGCGGGCCGGCGCCGGGCGCGAGGTCATCGACTCGCTGGCCGCCGCCGGTGTGCCCCGCATCGTCCACATCGGTTGTGAGGCAGCCTCTTTCGCCCGCGACATGGGAACCTACCTGGGGCACGGCTACACCGTCGAGAAGATCAGGGTGTTCGACGCGTTCCCGCTCACCCATCACAGCGAATGCGTCGCGCTGCTGACGCGGTGAGTTTCGCACTCGCCGAGCGTGGGGGGTATGGACGAAAAACGAACGAGGTTCGTACCCAGGCCCCACGCTCGACGCCGAATCAGCCCCACACGAAATAGCGCAGCCACAGATACAGCGCGGACAGCGCGACCGAGACCGCGGTGACCACCACGCCCTTGCGGGTGAACTCCCAGAAGGAGATCGGATTGTCGGCCCGGCGGGCGATCCCGAGCAGCACGATGTTGGCGCTGGCGCCGATCGCGGTGAGGTTGCCGCCGAAGTCCGTGCCCAGCGCCAGCGACCACCACAACACTGCGGGGTTGGCGTGGTCGCCCAGGGCCGGCACCAGGTCGGCGACCACCGGCGCCATCGTCGCGGCGTACGGGACGTTGTCGACGATCCCGCTGATGACGACCGACGCGACGAGGATGACCATCGTCGCGGTCAGGGTGTTGCCGCCGGTGGCGGTGATCGCCAGGCGGGCAAGGTGTTTGACGACGCCGGTCTTCACCAGGGCGCCGACCATGACGAACAGGCCGGCGAAAAACAGCAGCGTGTCCCACTCCACGCCGGACAGGTAGTCGGCGGGCTGCAACCGCGACGCCACCACCAGGATGCCGGCGCCCAACAGTGCCACCAGCGAGGGTTCCAGGTGCAGCGGCCCGTGGGCGATGAACGCCGCGAACACCGCCAGCAAGACCACCCCGCAGGTGACCAGCAACCGGGGATCGCGGATGGCCTCCTTTTCCTCCAGCGACATCACGTCGGCCACCCGCTCGGGATCGACGGTGAAGGCTCCGGGAAAAAGCCTGGGCAGCAACGCAATCAGCACGCCGACGACGATGACCACGATGGGCGCCAGATGAACCAGGAAGTCGTTGAAACTCAGCCCGCCCCTGCTGGCGATGATGATGTTGGGCGGGTCGCCGACCAACGTCGCCGCGCCGCCGACGTTCGACGCGAACACCTCGGCCATCAGGAACGGGGCCGCGGTGATCGCCAGGCGATCGCACACCAGCAGGGTCACCGGGGCGATCAGCAGCACCGTGGTCACGTTGTCCAGCAGGGCCGACGCGAGCGCGGTCACCAGCACCAGCAGGATCATGACGCGCAGCGGGGAGCCCCGGGCCCGCTTGGCCGACCAGATCGCGACGTACTCGAAGACACCGGTTTGGCGCAGCACGCTGACGATGATCATCATGCCGAGCAGCAAAAAGATTACGTCCCAATCGATTCCGGTCTCGCGCGAGTAGAAGACGTCGTCCGAACGGATCATCGGCAACGTGATGACCACCGCGGCGCCGGCCAGCGCGACGAACGTCTTGTTGACGCGATCGCTGGCGATCAGGGCGTAGGCCACCACGAACACCGCAATCGCGATGAGGCTCATCTATGTCCCACCCGATTCAAGGCCGCAGCGCCGCCCCGAGCACCCGCGATGCGGTGATCACCCCGATCAGCCGGCCCTCCTTGACCACCGCGACGAGCGGGCTGCGCAGCCGCGCCATCAGCGCGGCCACCTCGATGATGGTGTCGTCCGCGTCGGCCGGGGGCACGTCGACCAGGTGGTCCGGCAACACGTCGCGCACCGTCTTGCCGCGCAGCTTCTCCGCGCAGCGGTCGGCCACCGACTCGTTGAGCACCCCGGCCAGCGACGGATCGTCCTGCACGTAGCGGGGCACGATGAAGCGCACGACCTGTGAGGCGGGCAGCACCGCGAACGGTTTACCGGACGCGTCGGTGACGACGATCCCGGGCAGCCGGTGCTCGGCCAGCAGCCGGGTGGCGTCCAGGGCGTCGGAGTCGACCGAGACGACCGGGAAGTCCTCGGCCAGTTCCGCCGCGCGCATACCCAGGACAATACGACGAGCGCCGGCCACATTGATCAGTAGTGTTCCGCCGGGCGCTGCGTAGACTGACGGGATGCTGGAACAGATCCGCGGGCCCGCTGATCTGCAGCACCTTTCGACGCATCAGCTCCGCGAACTGGCCGCCGAGATTCGCGAGTTCCTGATCCACAAGGTCGCTGCCACCGGGGGGCATCTGGGGCCCAACCTCGGCGTGGTCGAGCTGACGCTCGCGCTGCACCGGGTGTTCGACTCGCCGCACGACCCGATCATCTTCGACACCGGCCATCAGGCCTACGTGCACAAGATGCTGACGGGGCGGGCGCACGAGTTCGAAAGCCTGCGCAAAAAGGGTGGCCTGTCGGGGTATCCGTCGCGCAGCGAAAGCGAACACGACTGGGTGGAGTCCAGCCACGCCAGCGCCGCCCTGTCCTACGCCGACGGCCTGGCCAAGGCCTTCGAGCTGAGCGGGCACCGCAACCGGCACGTGGTCGCGGTGGTCGGCGACGGCGCGCTCACCGGCGGCATGTGCTGGGAGGCGCTGAACAACATCGCCGCGTCCGGCCGCCCGGTGATCATCGTGGTCAACGACAACGGCCGCAGCTACGCGCCGACGATCGGCGGGGTGGCCGACCACCTGGCCACGCTGCGGCTGCAACCCGCCTACGAGCAGGCGCTTCAGCGGGGCCGCGACGCGCTGCGGGCGCTGCCGCTGGTGGGCAAGTTCGCCTACCGGGTGATGCACAGCGTCAAGGCCGGCATCAAGGACTCGCTGTCGCCGCAGCTGCTGTTCACCGACCTCGGGCTGAAGTACGTCGGCCCCGTCGACGGCCACGACGAACGCGCGGTGGAGGCCGCGCTGCGCCATGCCCGCGGCTTCGGGCGCCCGGTGATCGTGCACGTGGTGACCCGCAAGGGGATGGGCTACGCGCCCGCCGAGGACGACGAGGCCGACCAGATGCATTCCTGCGGCGTGATCGACCCGGTCACCGGGCAGGCCACCAAGGTCGCCGGGCCCGGCTGGACGGCGACCTTCTCCGACGCGCTGATCGGCTACGCCCGCAAGCGCCGCGACATCGTGGCCATCACCGCGGCCATGCCCGGGCCCACCGGGCTGACGCCGTTCGGCCAGCAGTTCCCCGACCGCCTGTTCGACGTCGGCATCGCCGAACAGCACGCGATGACCTCGGCGGCCGGTCTGGCCATGGGCGGCATGCACCCGGTGGTGGCCATCTACTCGACGTTCCTCAACCGCGCCTTCGACCAGATCATGATGGACGTCGCGCTGCACCGGCTGCCGGTCACCATGGTGCTGGACCGGGCCGGCATCACCGGTTCGGACGGCGCCAGCCACAACGGCATGTGGGACCTGTCCATCCTCGGCGTCGTGCCCGGCATGCGGGTGGCCGCACCCCGCGACGCCGCCCGGTTGCGCGAGGAGCTCGGCGAGGCGCTCGACGTCGACGACGGGCCCACGGCGCTGCGCTTCCCCAAAGGTGATGTGGGCGAGGACATTCCGGCGATCGAGCGGCGCGGCTCCGGCCTGTCGGGCGTCGACGTGCTGGCCCTGCCGGCCAGCGGCTGCAACCACGACGTGCTGCTGATCGGTGTCGGCGCGTTCGCGCCGATGGCCCTGGCGGTGGCCAGGCGGCTGGCGGATCAGGGCATCGGCGTCACGGTCGTCGATCCGCGCTGGGTGCTGCCGGTCTCGGATTCCATTCTGGAGCTGGCGGCCCGGCACAAGCTGGTGGTCACCTGCGAGGACAACGGCGTCAACGGCGGGGTGGGGTCGGCGGTCTCGGCCGCGCTGCGCCGCGCCGAGCTCGACGTCCCTTGCCGCGACGTCGGATTGCCGCAGCGGTTCTACGAGCACGCCTCCCGCGGGGAGCTGCTGGCGGATCTGGCCCTGACCGACCAGGACATCGCCCGCCGCATCACCGGCTGGGTCGCCGCGCTGGGCAGCGGCGTGGCCGAGGCCGAGATCCGCGAGCACCTCGACTAGTCACGGGTCTCAGCGCCCGCCCGGCCCGGCGCGGCCGGTGCGCGTCAGCCGTCGTCGTCCGCAACCGCCGGCGGCGGCTGCTGCAGCGCCCGGGCCAGAACCGGATCCACCAACTCGCGCTGCCAGGGCCGGGCGTGCCCGGCGCACAGGAACGCCTCGACCGCCGCGAACGGGTCGGGGGTGGGCTCCCAGTCCCAGCACAGCCGTCGCACCAGGTCCGGCGCGACCAGGTTCTCGGTGGGGACGTGCACGCGTTCGGACACCTCGGCCAGCGCCGCGCGCGCGGCCTCCAGCCGCGCGGCCGCCTCCGGTTTGCGCCGGCTCCACCGCGCCGGCGGCGGCGGTCCGTTCGGCGGTTCGGAGTCCACCGGCGGATTCTCGCTCTGCCGGGCCGCATCCAGCGCCGCCAGCCAGGTCGCGGCGCTGCGCCGTTGATTGCGCCCGCCGAACACCGGCAGCGCCACCAGCTCCTCGATGGTCGTCGGGTTGGCCAGGGCGGCCTCGATGATCGCCGAGTCGGGCAGGATGCGCCGCGGGGCGATGTCGCGGCGCTGCGCGATGCGGTCGCGCGTCAACCACAGTTCGCGCACCGCGGCCAGGCCGCGCTGATCGCGCACCCGATGGATTCCCGACGTCCGCCGCCACCGGTCGCGCCGCGCGGCGGGGCCCGGCTCCTTGGAACCCGCCTGCCGCAGATAGTCGAATTCCTGTGCGGCCCAATCGGTTTTGCCCTGCTCCGCCAGCACATCGGCGATCGCGGCGCGCAGCTCGATGAGCAGCTCCACATCCAGGGCGGCGTAGTTGAGCCATTCGGCGGGCAGCGGGCGCTTGGACCAGTCGGCCGCGCCGTGGCCCTTGGCCAGCCCGAAGCCCAGCAGCCGCTCGACCATGGTCGCCAGGTTCACCCGCTCGAACCCGGCCAGCCGACCGGCCAGCTCGGTGTCATACAGCGCCGGCGGCCGCATGCCCACCTCCGCCAGACAGGGCAGGTCCTGATCCGCGGAGTGCAGAATCCACTCGTCGCTGCCGAGCACCTCGGCCACCGGTCGCAGCGCTCGCACCGGGTCGGCGCCGTGGCTCACCGGGTCGATCAACGCGGTGCCGGCCCCGGCCCTGCGGATCTGGATCAGGTAGGCCCGGTTGGAGTAGCGGAATCCCGACGCCCGCTCGGCGTCCACCGCGAACGGCCCGCGGCCGCGGTCCAGCCGCCGCGCCGCGTCCTCGATGTCGGGCACGCTGGCCGAGATCGGCGGGACGCCTTCGGACGGGTGCGGCAGCGGGATGGGAGCGGGCACGCCGCTACCCGGCCCCTCGGCCGACGGTTCGCCCATGCTAGGCGCGTGACCGCGAGCTCAGGTCGGTGACTCCGGCGGGCGGCAGCCCCGCGGCGTGCTCGAGCACCTCGCAGAACGCCTGCACGTGCGCGCCCACCGCGGGCGACGTCGCGGTCCAGGACGCCCGCAGCTCGAGCTGGTGGGCACGCGGCGGTCCGGAGATGTCGCCGTAGCGCACCGACGTGGTGGCGGTGACGGTGCCGCCCAGCGCGACGACGTGTTGCATGCGTGACTCCAGTGCCTCGACCAGCCAGCTCCACGCTACTTCAGGAAGCAGCGGATCCACCGCCTCGCTGGGGTCGAGGTCGGCCTGGATGTAGGCCACCATGCGGATGGTGCCGTCCCAGGCGTCGGCGCCTTCGGGGTCGTACAGCAGGATCAACCGGCCGAAGGCGTCACCGTCGGACCGTTCCGGAATGATTTCGCGGTCGGGATGTTTGACCTCGGCGCCCAGGGCGTAGCTGTGGGGCGCCAGGCGTTGCGGCGGCCGGATCGGACCCAGCTCGATCTCCGGCCGCATGACGACGGCGTTCATCGCCGCTACCGCCTCGCGGAATGGGGCCGGTTCGGATGAGGTCACTTGACGCCGCTCCTGTTCATCCCGGCCGTTCTGCATCGTCACAGCGCGGGTCACAGGGATCGACGGTAGACCCATCGGCCGACACGCCGCGACAGGCGCGCCGGGTTATACACCCGCCGCGACCAAGCCGTTACCGGGCCTCCACCAAAGCTATATGTCCAGCTCAGGTGGCAGATCCGCCGGTGAAGCGGGCGGCGCGTTTCTCCCGGTGCGCGGCCAGGCCTTCCTGCACGTCGGGCCCGCTGAAACTGAGGAATTCCAGCCCCACCGAGGTCTCGAAGGTGGGGCCCATCATGCGGTACCAGTGATTGAGGCTGCGCTTGGTCCATTGGATGGCGTGCTGGGCGCCCTGCGCCAGTTTCCCGGCGATGCCCGCGGCGGTGGACAGCACGTCGTCGTCGTCGACGCACAGCGACACCAGGCCGATCCGCTCGGCCTCCTCGCCGAGCAGCGTCTCGCAGGTCAGCAGGTAGTACTTGGCCTTGGCCATGCCGACCAGCAGCGGCCAGCAGATGGCGGCGTGGTCGCCGGCGGCCACGCCCAGCTTGGTGTGCCCGTCGATTAGCTTGGCGGTGCGGCCGGCCACCGAGATGTCAGCGAGCAGGGCCACCACCAGGCCCGCGCCCACGGCCGGCCCGCGGATCGCCGACACCACCGGGGTGTCGCAGTTGATCATGTTGTGCACCAGGTCGCGCGCCTCCCGCATGATGCGGACCCGGCCCTGGTAGTCGCCGATGGTCTCGTCGATCAGGTCGAAGCTGCCGCCGGAGGAGAAGGCCTTGCCCTCACCGCGGACCAGCACCGCGCGCACCGCCGGGTCGCGGTCGATCACCGGCCAGATGTCGGCCAGGTCGCGGTGCATCTGCGGCCCCACCGAATTCAGACCCGGCGAGTCGAGCACCACCGTCAGCACCCCGTCGTCGCCGAGTTCGCAGCGCAGGCTGGGGAAGTCGTGGTAATCGACCGGCGGGTGGCTGACTGGCACGGTCGTCGATACTACGCAGCGACGCCGTCATGGCAGCATTGAGCCCGATGAACAGCAGCGCGCGTACCCGCCGCGACCTTCCCGAGTCGCCGTATCTGGCCGCGGTGAACGGCCGCAAACCCCACCGGGTTCCGGTGTGGTTCATGCGGCAGGCCGGCCGGTCGCTGCCCGAATACCGGGCGCTGCGGGCCCAGCACGACATGCTGTCGGCCTGTTTCGACGCCGAGCTGGTCTGCGAGATCACGCTGCAGCCGGTGCGCCGGCACGACGTCGACGCGGCGATCCTGTTCTCCGACATCGTGGTGCCGCTGCTGGGCGCCGGCATCGACCTGGACATCGTGGCGGGCGTCGGGCCGGTGATCGCATCGCCGGTGCGCACCGCCGCGGACGTGGCCGCGATGAAACCGCTTGAACGGCAACGGGTTCAGCCGATCGCCGATGCGGTGAGGCTGCTGGTGTCCGCGCTCGGTGAGGTTCCGCTGATCGGCTTCGCGGGTGCGCCGTTCACGCTGGCGTCCTATCTGATCGAGGGCGGGCCCAGCCGCCACCACGCCCGCACCAAGGCGATGATGCTGGCCGACCCGGACAGCTGGCACGCCCTGATGGAGAAGTTGACCGACATCACCGTGGGCTTCCTGCGGGTGCAACTGGACGCCGGGGTGGACGCCGTGCAGGTGTTCGACTCGTGGGCCGGGGCGCTGTCGCTGGCCAACTACCGCAGCTACGTGCAGCCGCACAGCGCCCGGGTGTTCGCGGCGCTGGCCGATTACGGCGTGCCGATGACGCACTTCGGGGTGGGCACCGCCGAACTGTTGGGGGCGATGTCGGCCGCCCTCAAACCGGCGCCCGCGACGGTGGTGGGCGTGGACTGGCGCACCGCGCTCGCCGACGCGGCGACCCGGGTGATGCCCGGCACCGCGCTGCAGGGCAACCTCGATCCGGTGGTGCTGCTGGCCGGGTGGCCGGTGGTGGAGACGGCGGCGCGGGCGGTGGTGGACGACGGGCGGCGCGCCGTCGACGCCGGCGCGGCCGGGCACGTGTTCAACCTCGGCCACGGGGTGCTGCCCGAAACCGATCCCGGTGTGCTGACCGAGCTGGTGTCACTGGTCCACTCGCTATGACGGCCCGCTCGTATTGTGTTGTGGGCGGCGGTATTTCGGGGCTGACGGCGGCCTACCGGCTGCGGGTGGCGGCCGGCGACGACGCGGTGATCACGCTGCTCGACCCGGCGCCGCGGCTCGGCGGCATCCTGCGCACCGAGCCGGTCGGCGGCGTGCCGATGGACCTGGGCGCCGAGGCGTTCGTGCTGCGCCGCCCCGAGCTGCCCGCACTGCTGAGCGAACTGAATCTGACTGGTCGCCAACGCGTTTCGACCGGCGCACGCCCGCTGATCTACAGCCGGGGACGGCTGCATCCGCTGCCCACCGGCACGGTGGTGGGCATCCCGTCGTCGGCGGCGTCGATGGCCGGACTGGTCGACGAGGCGACGCTGGCCCGGATCGACGCCGAACCGCGGCGGCCGCTGCGCTGGCGCCCCGGCAGCGATCCCGCGGTGGCCGACCTGGTGGGCGATCGGTTCGGCGAGCAGGTGGTGTCGCGGTCGGTGGATCCGCTGCTGAGCGGGGTGTACGCCGGCTCGGCGGCCACCATCGGGCTGCGCGCGGCCGCCCCCACCGTGGCGGCGGCCCTGGACCGCGGCGCCGCCAGCCTGACCGACGCGGTCCGGCGGGCCCTGCCGCCGGCCACCGGGGCGCCGGTGTTCGGTGCGCTGGACGGCGGCTACCGGGTGCTGGTCGACGAGCTGGTCGCGCGCGCCCGCCCGCGGCGGGTCCGGGCCGCGGCGGCCCGGCTGGAACCCGCCGGGCCGGGATGGGCCGTGGTCGACGACGCCGGTGCCCGCCGGCACGCCGACGCGGTGATCCTGGCCGTGCCGGCGCGGGAGGTCGCGCGGCTGCTGGCCGGGATCGCCCCGCGCAGCGCTGCCGCCGCCGGCCGCGTCGTCGCCGCGTCGTCGGTGGTGCTGGCGCTCGCGGTGCCGGGCGACACCGCGTTTCCCGACTGCTCCGGCGTGCTGGTCGCCACCGGCGAGCGGTTGCGGGCCAAGGCCATCACGCTGTCGTCCAAGAAATGGGGGACGCGCGCGGACGTGCAGCTGCTGCGCTTGTCGTTCGGCCGGTTCGGCGACCAGGTGGCCGCCCGCACCCCCGACGAGGAGCTGCGCGGCTGGGCGCTGGCCGACCTGGCCGCCGTGTTCGGGCTGGATGTCCGCCCGGTGGACGTGCGGGTGCAGCGCTGGCTCGACGCCATGCCGCAGTACGGGCCCGGCCATGCCGAGCTGGTCGGCGAGCTGCGCGCGGGCCTGCCGCCGACGCTCGCGGTGGCCGGCGGCTACCTGGACGGCATCGGGGTGCCCGCCTGCGTGGGCGCGGCCGGGCGCGCGGTCGAGGCCCTTCAGGCGGAAGTGGCACGATAGGTCGCATGGCCAAGCTTGACTATGACGCGCTGAACTCGGCGATCCGCTACCTGATGTTCTCGGTGTTCGCCGTGCGCCCGGGCTCGTTGGGGGACCAGCGGGACGAGGTCGTCGACGACGCGTCGCGGTTCTTCAAACAACAGGAGGAGCGCGGCGTCGTGGTGCGCGGGCTCTACGACGTGGCGGGCATGCGCGCCGACGCCGACTTCATGATCTGGACGCACGCCGAAACCGTCGAGGCGCTGCAGGCGACCTACGCCGATTTCCGGCGCACCACCGCGCTGGGGCGGGTGAGCTCGCCGGTGTGGAGCAGCGTGGCGCTGCACCGGCCGGCCGAGTTCAACAAGAGCCACATCCCGGCGTTTTTGGCCGGCGAGGAGCCCGGCGCCTACATCTGCGTGTATCCCTTTGTGCGGTCCTACGAGTGGTATCTGCTGCCCGACGAGGAACGCCGCCGCATGCTCGCCGAACACGGCATGGCCGCCCGCGAGTACAAGGACGTCCGCGCCAACACGGTGCCGGCGTTCGCGCTCGGCGACTACGAGTGGATCCTGGCCTTCGAGGCGCCCGAACTGCACCGCATCGTCGACCTGATGCGCGAGCTGCGCGCGACCGACGCCCGCCGGCACACCCGCGCGGAGACCCCGTTCTTCACCGGTCCCCGGGTGCCCGTCGAGCAGCTGGTGAATTCGCTGCCGTGACTGCATCGTTCGATCCCGCCGACCCCGCCCGCTTCGAGGAGATGTACCGCGACCAGCGGACGTCGCACGGATTACCCGCCGCCACGCCGTGGGACATCGGCGGCCCGCAGCCGGTGGTCCGCCAGCTCGTCGCGCTCGGCGCGATCAAGGGTGAGGTGCTCGACCCCGGCACCGGCCCGGGTCATCACGCGATTTACTATGCGTCCCAAGGTTTTTCGGCGACCGGGATCGACGGCTCGGCGGCCGCCATCGAGCGGGCCCGGGCCAACGCGCGCAAGGCCGGGGTGTCGGTGAATTTCGAGTTGGCCGACGCGACGAAGCTGGACGGCTTCGACG
Organism: Mycobacterium timonense; assembly: GCF_025821985.1. Lineage (NCBI taxonomy): Bacteria > Bacillati > Actinomycetota > Actinomycetes > Mycobacteriales > Mycobacteriaceae > Mycobacterium > Mycobacterium timonense. Next base: position 79,861 of record NZ_JACKSY010000065.1, read on the forward strand.
GCCGGTTCGACACGGTGGTCGACTGCGCGTTCTACCACGTCTTCGCCACCGAGCCCGAGCTGCGCAGCTCGTATGCGCGGGCGCTGCATCGGGCCACCAAACCGGGCGCCCGGCTGTACATGTTCGAGTTCGGCGAACATGACGTCAACGGCTTCAAGATGATGCGGTCGTTGTCCGAGAACGACTTTCGCGACGTGCTCCCCGCCGCCGGCTGGGAGATCAGCTACCTGGGGCCGACCACCTACCAGGTCAACCTCAGCGCCGAGACGATTCAGATGATGGCTGCTCGCAATCCCGACATGGCCGACGAGGCGGCGAAGTTGCTGGAGCGCTTCCGCGCGATGGAGCCGTGGCTGCAGCGCGGCCGGGTGCACGCCCCATTCTGGGAAGTGCACGCCACCCGGGTGGACTGACTGCTCCTTTCTTCGGCCGCGAGACTTAAACCATGGCTCCGGTTTCCGGCGTGTCGCGTGCGTGGTTTAAGTGTCGCGGTAGCCGCGACGGGTTAGTGCATCACGTGTGCGTCGCACCACGTCGTCAGGCTTGTCCTCGGCGATCACCCGGACGACGATCCACCCCAGTTCTTGCAGCGTGCGCAGCCGAGCCTGGTCGCGCGCGTACTGCCGCCGATTGGTGCGGTGGTGATCGCCGTCGTACTCGGCGGCCACCAGATAATCCTCCCAACCCATGTCGAGCACGGCGATGAGCCGCCAGTTCTGTTGGACCGGTATTTGCGTGGCGGGTACCGGAATTCCGGCATCGATCAGCAGGAGGCGTAGCCAGCTCTCCTTTGGCGACGCGGCTCCGGGGTCCACCAGCGGGAGGGCCGCACGCAGCTTTCGCAGCCCCCGCGCCCGTGGACGCCGCTCGGCCAGCATCAGCACTTCCTCGGTCGAGAACGGTGTCGCCCGCATCAACGCGTCGAGTCGCGCCACCGCCTCGCCGCGGGGCCGTTGCCTGGCCAAGTCGAACGCGGTCCTGGCCGGGGTGGTGACCGGCAGACCGGCGACCCGGGTGATCTCGTCGGGCTCGAGCCGCTGGTTGCGCGTGATCACGCCGGCCGGCGGATGCGGGTTGCGCCAGATCAGCTCGATGGGCTCGTCGTCGTCGATCCAGCTCGACCCGTGCAGCGCTGCGGCGGCCAACCCGGCGAGGACGCCGCGGCGGCCCGACCACAACCACGCCGCCACCGAACGTGTGCGCAGCGAGCGCGCGGCGTGGGCGGGCAGATAAATGTCGGGATAGATGGCGCGGAATTGCGCTCGCAATCGGTGGCGGCTCAAGGTTCCGCGCCGCACGGCGTCGCTACCCACAAACGCGTCGTCCACGCATGAACTGACGCCGGGGCGGAGCCGGGGGATCCGCGAAACTTAAACCAGGGCGCCCGTTTCCGGCGTGTCGCGTGCGTGGTTTAAGTGTCGTCGCAGCGCGCGAGGGCAAGGGCAACAGGCGTCGCGCAAATCAGGACGGCACCAGCCGCAGGCAGATCGAGTTGATGCAGTAGCGCTGATCGGTCGGCGTCGGGTAGCCCTCGCCGGTGAACACGTGGCCCAGGTGGCTGTGGCAGTTCGCGCACAGCACCTCGGTGCGCGTCGTGCCCAAAGAGTGGTCCGGCCGCAGGATCACCGCATCGGAGTTCGCCGGGTCGTAGAACGACGGCCAGCCGCAGTGCGACTCGAATTTCTCTGTGCTGCGGAACAATTCGGCCCCGCAGGCCCGGCACTGGTAGACGCCCTCGGTCTTGGTGTCGGTGTATTCACCGGTGAAGGGTCGCTCGGTGCCGGCCTGGCGCAGCACGTGGAACTCCTCCGGGGTGAGCCGCTGGCGCCACTCGTCGTCGGTCAATTGCACCTTCGGACTGGTCATATTGCGCCGCTCCTCCTCATCGCTGCGCTCTGCACCGTCGCCGGCGCGTCATGTCTCCACGCTAGCGCTAATGGCGGTGACCCGCTGCGCCCGGCTGCGCCGCGCTTGCGATCACCGCGCAGCGCTACTCGCGCCCGGCTGCGCCGCGCTTGCGATCACCGCGCCGCTACTCGCGCCCGGCCGTCAGCCATGCCGGATCGATGCCGCGATCCAGCCGGTCCTCGGCCTTGGCGTCCAGATACCGGTAGCACAGCACGCTGAACACCACGATCAGCAGCAGCGACCACCCGTAGGTGATCTTGAGGTATTCCAGCGCGCGGCCGTAGCGCATCCAGTTGAACAGCAGCCAGCGGTCCAGCGTCATGAAGCCGTAGATCCCCAGCCACGCCGGCCAGTTGCGGATCAGCGAGTTGGGCAGCACCACCGTCATCAAGAACGGGAACAGCATCATCGAGTAGTAGCCCTGGGCCAGCGGCAGCACCAGCCACGACCACAGCAGCAGCACGCCGGCGGAATTGGTGAACCAGAACCGCGGATCGCGGGTGCGGTAGTAGCGGTACAGCAGCCACAGCGCGCCGATCGCGATCAGCGTGAATAGGATTCGCATGAACACGATCAGCCAGGTGGGCAGGCCGAAGTACACGCCGTTGCCCTCGATCGAGCTGTTGAAGTAGTCCCGCACGCCCCCGATGTAGGGCAGGGTGCGGGTGACGAAGTCCATCGGGTCGCTGACCAACGGCCACGCCGCCGCGTTGATGAGGATCGGGATCGCGAACGCGGGCACCAGCGCCCGCCACTGCCGGTTCAGCAGCGGCAGCAGCAGCAGCGGCCCCAGCACCGGCTTGAGGGTGAGCGTCAACCCGATGGCCGCCCCGGCCCACCACTGGCGGCCGACCCGGCCGTCCAGCAGCCAACGCAAAAACAGCATCTCGGCGAGCAGCACGCAGCCGTTGATGTTGGTGAACACCAGCGTGTTGGTCACGGTCTCGGTGCAGAACATGGCCAGCAGCAGCGCCGGCGCGGCGACGGAGGACAGCGTGTAGCCGAACAGCCGCAGCAGCAGGTACCAGGCGATCAGGATCGCCACGGTGTTGATCAGGATGAACAGGTACCGCGACGGATACTCGGGCAGATAACCGAACGGGGCCATCAGCAGCGTGCCGCCGGGCGGATACAGGTAGTGCGGGTCGACGTAGTCGAAGTGCTCGTTGTAGATGTCCCAGCCGCGCCGGAAGTTCAGCACCGCCCGGTAGACGGGTTTGAAGTCGTCGGTGATGTTCCCGTTGGTGGTGACCACGATGCTGCGGTGCAGCACCGAGAAGATGGCGATCGGCCACAACGCGGACCGCAGCACGGTCGCGACGCTGGGTGCGCTGGTGCGGGGACGAAAGGCGGCCTGGATCCAATCACGCAAGCCGGTCGATTCAGCTGCCGTCACCAGCGCACCGTACACCGGCGCGCCGGGCGATCCGAAAGCAGCGTCAGGCCGGGCAGTAGGTGTCGGTGTTGGGCAATTTGCCGCTGCCCAGGTAGCCGATCAGCGGCGGAACCGCGCAGCCCGAATAGATGCTGGCGCCGTGTCCGATGCCCTGCCACATCACCCGCTTGCTGGCCGCGTTGGCGTTGATGATCCCCGCCGCGGTCGCCGCCACCCCGTCGGTGCCGACGATCGGGTCGTTCTGCACGCCGAGCAGCAGCACGTCGACCTTGAGGCTCTTCGGCGACGGCGGCGGCGAGCCGGTGGGCCAGTGCACGCACTTGACCATGTTGAGCGCGGCGACGGTCCCGAACTGCGGATAGAGCTTGCCCCAGGCCACCACCAGCTCGCGCACCCGGTCCGGCGTCGGGCGGTTGACCGCGTCGCTGCAGACGTTGACGAACTGGCCGTCCGAGTCCTGCATCGCGTTGGCGTGGTTGATCAGGTTGTTCAGCGCGTTGGTGTCGCCGGAGCGGGCGCTGGCCAGCGCGTTGGCCAGGTCGGTGGTGGCGTTGACGCGCCCGCCGGACGGGAAGCCCAGCGCGACGGTGATCGCGTTGGCCACCTGCGCCACCGACACGCCGCCGGGACCCTTGCCGGCGCGGGCGTCGGCGAGCAGCGCGCTGACCGCGCCCTTGGGGTCGGGGCCCAGCGCGCAGTTCACCGCGATGCACTGGGCGGCGAAGGCGTCCAGCGCGGCCTGCTGTCCCTTGACCTGTTGCTCGGCGGCGGCTTCGGCGTTGACGCCCAACGCGACCGGGGAGTCGAGGATCAACCGGGCCACCTTGTCCGGCCGCGACCCGGCGTAGGCCAGCGCCACCTGGGCGCCGTTGCCGATCCCGATCAGCGCCAGCGCGGGCACGTCCCAGGTGCTGCGCAACCGCTCGATGTCGGAGGCGGCGTGCGCGTCGTCGTAGGCCGACGCCCCCGGCGCGATCGCGTCGGTGCAATTGGTGGTGGCGGTGTTGGCGACCTCGGACAGGTTGGCCACCGGGTCGTCACCGGCCTGGAATTGCGACTGATCACGCATCTGCTGGCGGTCGAACTTGTCCCGGCAGTCGATGGGGCTGGACATGCCGATGCCGCGGCGGTCGACGGCGACGATCGGGTGCGCGGCCAGCACGTCGGCGCCGGCCCGCGACAGCCACACCGGCAGCTGCGCCGACGACGGCAGGTCCGAGCCGGTGGTGAACACCAGCGGGCCCGCGTCGCGGGGCGTCTGATTCGACCGGGCGCGCACCACGCCGACGCTCAGGGCACCGCCCCCGCCGTTGACCGGGTCCAGGTCGGCGTCGTAGTTCGCGCAATCCAGCTGGATGCCGGGGGCGGGCGGGACGGCCGCGTCGGCGAACACCCGGGACGTGCAGTCGTGCCAGGCCAGGTCGTTTTTCGGGGCGGCGAGCGGCGGCGGGCCGCCCGGCGCCGGCTTGGAGGCGGCCGCGCCCTGGGGCCGCGCGCCGGAATTGGTGGCGAAGCGCGGGTCGGCGGCCAGGCCCGGGACGCAGCCGGCGAGCAACGCGGTCACCGCCACCAGGATCGTGGCGCACGGGTGGGGCCGACTCATGCCGACCACAGTAGCTAGCACCTGACGTAGCGGGTGTACAGGTAGCCGGCGTCGTCGGTCAGCACGTGCGCGCAGCGCATCCGGGTTAGCAGCTGGCCCGGCCCGGTGGCGATGCGCCGGGCGTGGCCGCCGACGAGGTAGGGCGCGATGGTCAGGCACAGCTCGTCCAGCAGTTGGCGTTCCAGCAACGAATTCAGCAGCGTCGGACCGCCTTCGGTGAGGATGCGCCGCATCCCGCGCTCGCCGAGCAGGGCCAGCATGGTGGCCTCGTCGACCCGCTCCGGGTCGCCGGCCGAGCAGTCCAGCACCTCGCACAGGCCGCTGAGCAGCCGGCGGGTCTGGTCGGCGGCCGCGGCGCAGGTGAGCACCAGCGGCGGCACCTCGGTGCGGGTGAACACCGCCATGTCCCGGTTCAGGTGGCCGGATTTGGTCACGATCCCCAGCGGCGGGACCTCGCTCTGGCCGCGGGCCTGGCGCTGCTGACGCTGGGCGACGCCGAGCTGCGCGCCGGAGTAGCCCTCGATGCGCACGGTGCCCGCCCCCACCACGATGACGTCGGCGAGTTCGCGCAGCAGGTTGAAGACGGACCGGTCGCCCGGCCCGCCCATGGCGCCGCTGCTGCCGTCGGCGGTGGCGCCGCCGTCGATGCTGGCGATGAAGTTGGCCCGCACCCAGGTTCCGGCGTGCCCGTCGGGATAGTCGTACAGGCCGGGGAGTTCGCCGTCGTCGATCTCGCGTACCGACCCCAGCAGCGACAGCGGCGTCTCCGGAAGGGCCATGCGTCTGATTGCAGCACGCGGTTACAGTGCGTGCATGCACGGGTCCGGCTCCGCGTCCGCGTCGGCCGGTGTGGCGCACCTGGTGGACCGGCATCCCACGGTGTCGCCGCAGCGGCTGATCGCCCAGCTGCGACCGCCCCCCACCTTCGCCGACGTGAGCTTTGCGACGTATCAGCCCGATCCGGCCGAGCCGACGCAGGCCGCCGCGGTCGCGGCCTGCCGGGAATTCTGCCGCCAAGCCGTGCAGCGCCGCGCCGGCCGGCGAAAACTGTTGGGACGACGCGAGATTCTGCCCGGCGTGGGCCTCTACCTGGACGGCGGGTTCGGGGTGGGCAAGACGCACCTGTTGGCGTCGGCCTACTACGAGCTGCCCGGTGACGGCCCGGTGCGCTCACCGGATGGCCCGGCGCCCAAGGCGTTTGCGACGTTCGGCGAGCTGACCCAGCTGGCCGGGGTGTTCGGCTTCGCCGAATGCGTGGACCTGCTGGCCGATTACACCGCGGTGTGCATCGACGAGTTCGAGCTCGACGACCCGGGCAACACCACGCTGGTCGCGCGGCTGCTCTCGTCGCTGGTCGAGCGCGGCGTGTCGGTGGCCGCCACCTCCAACACGCTGCCCGAGCAGCTCGGCGAGGGCCGCTTCGCCGCGCAGGATTTCCTGCGCGAGATCAACACGTTGGCAAGCATTTTCACCACCGTGCGGATCGAGGGGCCGGACTACCGGCACCGCGATCTGCCGCCGGCCCCGCCGCCGCTGTCCGACGCACAGGTGGCCGCGCGCGCCGCCGTCGTCCCAGGGGCGACGCTGGACGATTTCGACGCGCTGTGCGCGCATCTGGCCACCATGCACCCGTCGCGCTATCTGACCCTGATCGAAGGTGTCACCGCGGTGTTCTTGACCGGCGTGCACCGCATCGACGACCAGAACGTCGCGCTGCGGCTGGTGTCGCTGACCGACCGGCTCTATGACGCCGGGGTGCCCGTGCTGGCCTCGGGGGAGAAGCTGGACACCATTTTCAGCGCGGAGATGCTCTCCGGTGGATACCGCAAGAAGTACCTGCGGGCCATGTCCCGGCTGTTGGCGCTGACCGCCGGCGCTAACGAAGCGTACGGCTCATGAGGTAGTCGTCCTCTCGGCCGGCGCCCAGCTGAAAGGTTCTGGTGCCGCTGACCGTGAAGCCGTGCTTGGCGTAAAAGCGTTGTGCGCGTTGGTTTTTCTGGTTTACGCCCAGCCACACCCGGGTGACGCCCCAGCGGCCGGCAGTGTCCACCGCCAGGCGCATCAGTGCGGCCGCGGTCCCGGCGCCGTGCTGTTCGGGTGCGACGTAGATCTTCGACAGCTCGGCCGCGTCGCCGGCGAGGTCGTGAATGAGCATGGCGTAGCCGAGGATTCGGCCGTCGAGCTCGGCGGCCAGGATCGCGCGGTGCGGGTCGGCCAGATACCGGGCGAAACACTCGGCCGACAGGTTGGCGTCGATGAACGCCGCGATGTCCTCCCGCGCCGCCGACGTTGGGCACGCCAACGGGAACGTCCGCGCGGCCAGGTCCGCAAGCTGTTGAACGTCAACGGATTCCGTCGTGATGATTCGGACGGCGTGGGTGGCCGGCGCGGGCGTCAAAGATTCCACTGAGCCAGGTGATAGCCCGTCTTCTTGTCCAGCAGCACCACGTTGGAGACGGGGTCGCGGTAGGCGTCCCAGTACACCCCGCCGCGCACGATCGCGCCGTTGGGCGCGTTGACGAGCACGTTGTCCAGCGCGTCGGGCGCATCGGAGGCGCGCGGCTTGTAGGCGTCGGCGTTGGGGGTCACGCCGTTGAAACTGAACACGGTCGCCAGGATGTAGGGGTTGGGCACCCGGATGGCCCGGATGGTCACGTCGGCGCGGTCGACGGTGCTGCCGGGGAAGCCCTTGTATGTGCCCTCGCGGGTGTAGCCGAATCCCGGGGGCGGGTCGCAGGGCGCCACGCTGCTCACCGTGACGTCGGCGATGAAGGTGCCGTTGTCCACCCTCAGCGTGTCACCGATGTGCCCGATCGGCGCGTCCCCGGCCCAGGCGCGGGGGAGCGGGACCGCCCCGACGCCGGCCGCCGCAACCGGGAAGCCGATGAGGAAGGCGGACACGACCCTCAGCCAACGACGCATCCTCGCATGATCGCACACACCGTCGCGCCGAAGGGAGGGTCAACCGTCTTCGCCGGCGCCGACGTTCTTGCCGCTGCCCAGTGATTCCAGCGCCCGGATCAGATCGACCTCGACCCGCTCCTTGTCGACGCCGCCGCGGTGCAGCGGCCCGTCGCCGTCCTCGAGCTCCAGCAGTGCCAGCAACTGGTGCTCGGTGCCGACGTAGTTGTGGCCGAGCCGCAGCGCCTCGCGCACGGTCAGTTCGAGCACCTTGCGGGCCGGCCCGCTGAACGGGATCAGCGCCGGCGGGTCACCGTCGGCGCGCAGCGCGGCGATCGAGGCGGTCGCGGCGTCGCGCAGGGCGTCGGTGTCGACGTGCTGCAGGCGCAGCAGCACCGTCGCCAGCGCGGCCGGGTCGCTGAGCACACCGATCAGCAGGTGGTCCGGGGTGATCTCGCGGTTGCCGGCCTCGTGGGCGGCATTCTGGGCCGCCACCACCGCGCCGCGCGCCCGCGGGGTGAACCGCTGGAAGCCCTGCCCGGGATCCAGGATGGTGGCCTCGCGCGGGACGAAGCGCTTCTGCGCGGCCTGTTTGCTGACGCCCATGCTCTTGCCGATGTCCGTCCACGACGCCCCGGAGCGGCGGGCCTGGTCCACGAAGTGGCCGATCAGGTGGTCGGCCACCTCGCCCAGGTGCTCGGCCGCCAGCACGGCGTCGGCCAGCTGGTCCAGCACGTCGGGGTGGGTGGTTTTGATGGCGTCGATCAGCTCGTCGAGGCGGACCGGGTGGGCGATGCGGATGGGCTCGGACATGCCGTCAACGTTAGGTTGACGCTGGCGGTGGTGTCAACCCGCGGTTGACGCCCCGGGGTTTCGGGGCCGTCCGGGAAAGGATGCGGTTTGCTCCGTGCTCTGCAAGAATCACCGATTCATGAAGCTGTTTTTGATTGTGGCGGGATTTGCCGCGGTAATTGGGTTGGCCGTACCCGCGCGCGCCGACAGCACCGACGACGCATTCGTGGCCTCACTGGATAAAGCCGGCATCAAGTACGGCGACGCCGACAAGGCCGCCGGCGCGGGCAAATGGGTGTGTACCACGCTGCAGGGCGGCAAGCAGATGTCGGACGTGGTCAGCACCCTGCAGTCCAAGAACTCCAACCTCAGTGACGACCATGCCAACACGTTCGCGGCCATCGCCGTCAACGCCTACTGCCCGGATCAGGCGTCCAGCATCACGCCGGCTACCCCGACCGACACGCCGCCCAGCACTTCCTGACGGCGCGCGTTTGCGATGTAGCGCGGCCGAAACCTGCGTTTAACATCGCGGCCCTAATATGCGCCCGGGCGCAAATTGCCGAAAACGGTGTGAATCGTTTGCTGTGCGTCGCCGGCGTCAATTTCCGAGGCAGGCCCTTCCGCGGGCGGGTGCCCGACGAGATGCCGATCGCCGCCGGGTTTGGGACAATCGTTGCGCTATGCGACTCTTCCTGGGGCTGTGCGCCCTCGCCGCCACCATCGGACTGGCCGCGCCGGCGCACGCGGACATCGACAACGATCAGGACTTCCTCAAGGACCTGCGCGACGCCGGCATCACCTACCAGGACGCCGGCAACGCCATCACCATCGGCAAGTCGGTGTGCGAGCTGCTCGACGACGGCCAATCCGACGCCAAGATCGTGACCGATCTGCGCAACCAGAACCCGGCGTTCCAGGGCGCCAGCGCGGCCAAGTTCACCTACCTCTCGGCCGCGCACTACTGCCCGAAGTACATCACCGGGGAGGACCGCGGTCCCAAGCCCGAGGGTGCCGTCGGCAACTGAGCCGGCCGGCCCGCAATAGGCTGGTGCCGTGCGCGTCGATCCCGGACCGCTGACCTGGGACACCGCGGTGCAGACCTGGCATCTCGACCCGGTCTCCGCGGTCGTCGTCGTGGCGCTCGCCGCCGGATACGCCTGGTGCTACCGGCGGGCCGGGACGTCGGCCCGCGTCGCACCCGCCGCCTGCTTTGCGGCCGGGCTGCTGGCGTGGGTGGCGGCCACCTGCAGCGCCGTCGGCGCGTATGCCTACCTGCTGTTCTGGGTGCGCGCGCTGCAGGTGTTGCTGCTGCTCTACGTCGTGCCGTTCTTCCTCGCGCAGGCCACGCCGGTCACGGTGCTGCGCGACGCGCTGGGGCCGTCCGGCCGCGACCGCCTCGATCGCCTGTTGGCCAGCCCCATCGCCCGGGTGCTCGCCCACCCGGCGACCACCTCGCTGGGGATGCTGGCCACCCCCTGGCTGCTGTATCTGACGCCCTGGTACACCGCCGCCCTGCACAACGAATGGGTAGGCGCGCCCACCCGAATCCTGTTGGTGGCGCTGGGTTTCGGCTACTTCTACGCCCGCCTGCAGGAGGACCCGGTACCGCGCCGCTACCCGCAGTCGATCTCGCTGCTGATCACCGTGGTGGAGGCGCTCGGCGACGGGCTGCTGGGGCTGGTCATCTGGCAGGGATCGCTGATCGGTGCGTCGTATTACGCTGGGCTGCACCGGGTCTGGGGCCCCGACCCGCGGCTGGACCAAACCATCGGCGCCGGTGTGCTGTGGATCCTCGGGGATCTGGTCGGGTGGCCGTTCGTGCTGCTGCTGATGCGGGCCATGTCCCGCGACGAGCGGGCGCACGCCGTCGCGGTCGACGCCGAACTCGACGAGGCCGAGTCACACGATGCCGGCGGCGCCGCCGCGTCGGGCCTGTGGTGGGAGGACGACCCGCAGCTGCGCGAGCGCTTCGGCCGCGGCTGACATCGAAACTTCCTGGCGTGCCCGGTTTTTCAGGCCGCGCGTGCCGTCCAGGTGAAGCTCTGCATCTGCGGCAGCCGCGGGGCCAGGGCCGCGGCGACGCTGCGGCCGATGCGATCGGAGTCCGACAGGGACGTGGCGGCATCCAGGAACCCCTCCACCTCGACCCGCAGGGTCCGCCCGGTCCACCGGGCCCGGGCGTGCGCGTGCGTCACACCGGGCACCGAGACCGCGACGGCCTCGGCGGTGGTGACGATGTCGGGATCGACGCCGTCGAGCAGGCGATGCGCGATGTCGGCGGTCACCTCCCAGCCGACGTGGCAGATGAACCCGGTGACGACGAGCCCGGCGACCGCGTCGGCCCAGCCCCAGCCGAGCGCCACGCCGATCAGCCCCAGCACCGCCCCGGCCGACGAGAGCGCGTCCAGCCACGAATGCTTGGCGTCTGCCACCATGGTCGCCGACCGAATTCGCCTGCCTACCACCAGTTTGTAGCGGGCCACCAGCTGGTTGCCGACGACCCCGACGACCGCGGCGGCGATGCCCCAGCCGACGTGTCCGGTGCCGCCGTGCCGCAGCAGTTTGGTGACGCTCTCGAAGCCGGCGACCACGGCGCTGCCCCAGATCACCAGGGCCACCCCGATGCCGGCCAGGTCCTCGGCGCGTTCGTAGCCGTAGGGATAGCGCTCGGTCGGGAGCTTGCGCGACGCGCGGAAGCCGACGAACACCAGGGCGCTGGTCGACACGTCGGACAGGTTGTGCAGCGCATCGCCGAGCAGCGCGACCGAACCCGACACCACCGCGATGACCAGTTCGACCAGCCCGGTCAGCGCCAGGCCGGCGGCGCTGACGGCGACGGCCCGGTTGGCCTGCCGGCGCTCACCGGCGTCGTCGGTCGCGGTGTCGAGGGGAAAGCTTGCCGCCGGGTCGCGGACCCCGTTGATCACATGCATACGGCCAGCATGCCCCACTCGGCAGCGCCGCCCAAGTGCCGCGGTCCCGGACACGTGATGGCGATCGGCGGGCACGGCCGCGGCTACCGGACGGCGCCACGCGGAATTGCCAGCGCGCCAACGCATTTCGGGCCCGGCGCAAGGCCGCCACCGCCGCCGGATGCCCCTACTTGTCCCTCTCGGAGTCGGACGGCCCGTCGCGCCAGGGGCGGGAGGTTTTCGGCACCACCATGAACGCCACCGGCAGCCGCAGCAACGCGTCGCGGGCGGAGACCTCGAGGAAAACGATCTCCATCTCCATGCGGTTCAGCGGGCGCGTTTCCATCATGAAGCGCGTCCGCAGGTAGCGGGGGGTCCGCAGCCACTCGACCAAGTTCATGATCGCGACTGTACCCTTCCGGCGGAACTATCTGATCTGCACGGCATTTCGCCGACCCGACGTGAATTTCCCGGCCGGATACGCACCGGCGCGCCGTCAGCTCATGCCGATGCGGATGTTCTTGACTTGCAGAAACTCGTGCAGGCCCTCGATGCCGCCGGTGCGGCCGAAGCCGGTCTGCTTGTATCCGCCGTAGGGGCCCTGCGGCTCGATGTCGCTGTGCCTGTTCACCCACACCGAACCGGCCTGCAAGCGGCGCGCAACCCGGTGTGCGCGTTCCAGGTTGGCGGTCGCGACGAACGCATTCAGGCCGTAGCGGGAATCGTTGGCGAGGCTGACCGCCTGCGCCTCGTCGGCGAACGGCATGACCGAGGCCACCGGCCCGAAGGTTTCGGTCTGCGCCAGCGACGAGCGGTTGTCCACGTTGCTGAAGATCGTCGGCTCGATGAAGTAGCCGGACGCGAGCTCACCCCCGAGCCGCCGCCCACCGGTGACCAGGTCGCCGGCCTTCTCGGCGACCGCCCGCTCGATGACGCCGAGGATGCGGTCGGCGGCGGCCTCGGTGATGACCGGCCCCAGCATGACGTCGGGGCGCAGCGGGTCGCCGATCGTGGCGGCCTGCACCTGGGCCACGAGCTTTTCCACGAAGCTCACATACACCGACGCCTCGACCAGGATCCGCGAGGCGCAGGCGCAGCTCTGGCCCGCCTGGGTGAGCGGGCCCTGGTGGGCGGCGATGACGGCCGCCGTGTCCAGGTCGGCGTCGGCGAACACGAGATAGGCGGATTTGCCGCCCAATTCGGCCGTCACGGGCGTGACGTTGTCCGACGCGGCCCGCAGCACCTGCTGGGCGGTCGCGTGGCCGCCGGTGAAGTGGACCTTGCCGACTCCGGGGTGCCGAACCAGCGCCTCGCCGCCTTCCGGGCCGGCCGGCAGCACGTTGACCAGTCCCGGCGGCAACCCCGCCTCCAGGCAGAGTTCGCCAAAGCGCAAGGGCGCCAACGACGCGAGCTCGGAGGGCTTGAAGATGACGGCGTTTCCCGCCGCCAGGGCGGGTGCGACGGCGGCGCCCGCGACCACCAACGGTCCGTTCCACGGGGCGATGACGGCGACCACGCCGTAGGGTTCACGTTCGACGATGTTGGCGTCGAACGCGCCGCTGACCGGTGTGCTCGCCCCGGTCAGCTTGTCCGGGTAACCGGCGTAGTAGCGCACGAACCGCTCGGTCAGCACCGAGTTGCCGGCGACCGAGATCGGCACCCCGTAGTCGTGCACGTTGAGCTCGGTCAGCTCGGCGAAGTGGTCGCGCAGCAGGTCGGCCAGCCCGAACAGCAGGTCGCGGCGGCGATCGACGGGGTAGGAGATCCATTCCCGCTGCGCCTCCCGGGCGCTGTGCACGGCGCGGTCGACCTCGCTGTGGCCGGCCAGCGGAATGGTCGCGTTGGGCACACCGGTGCCGGGATAGCGGTGCTGGTGGCTTCCGCCGGACGCCGCGGTGATCCGTTCCGTGCCAATGAGTAACGCACCCGTACGCGGCGGTGAGGACGCAGTAGCCGTCATGGGTCAGCCGACCGGTGTGGCGTCGGAGTGGTTTTCGGCGATCACCCGCTGCTTCTGCTCCGCGATCGCCTGGTTGAGGTGGTCGGCCTTGGCGCAGCCGTAGTACGCGGCGAACTGCAGCGCCACCTCGTCCATCTCCCGAAACGACACGTCACCGCTTTTGAGCGCCGCGTAAACATGCGACATGATCGGGATTTCGGCGTCCTGGAAGGCCACGCAGGCGACCGTGATGAGGCGGCGTTCCTTCATGCCCAGCCCGGGCCGCAGCCACATCTCGCCGAAGACGAAGTTGAGAATGCCGGCGCCCGAATAGGGGTTGTCCCGCGGCGGCGCGAACGGCAGGCAGTTGATGTCCTTGAACGATCGTTCGCCGCCCCGCAGCCGCTGCTCAGGATCGGCGGCGGTGACCAGCGGCAGCAGCGGCTCCGGGTCGGGCGTCGGCTCACCGCGTTCCGCGGCGATCCTGGCCCACTGCTGGTCCACCACGATGTTGAAGCGTGACGCCTTCGGCCAGCCCGCGTAGACGGCGAAATGCAGCACCGCTTCCCGCATTTCGGTGATGCTGAGGTCGCCGCTGTTCAACGCGGCGTAGACGTGCTGCTCGAGCGGGGCCTGCGCGTCGGCGGCCGCCACGCAGGCCAGCGTCACGAACCGCCGGTCGCGCCGGCTCAGCCCCGGCCGCGACCACACCTCGCCGAAGACGAAGTCGATCAGCCCCGAGGCGCAGGGGCTGGCGTCGTCCGGCGGGTCGAAGGTCATCACCTCGGCGAAGGTGCGCACCCCGCGCTGATGCCGCGCCTCGCTATCTGATCGTGACACCGGCGTCGACCTTCAGCTCGAGTCCTGTGACGTAACGGGATTCGTCGGAGATCAGGTAGAGCACCGCGTTGCTCACGTCGGACGCCTCGATCAGCGGCGCGGGCAGCGCGTTGAGGAAGATGGGCACCAGATCGGGCCGCTGTTCGGCGATCAACGCATGCATGCCCGGCGGTGCCATCCCGGTGGCCACCCCGGTGGGGTGCACGGTGTTGACGCGAATGTTCTGTGCGGCAAGCTCATTGGCCAGCGCGAGCGTCATCCCCACGATGCCGTGCTTGGACGCCGTGTAGGGCAGATGCAGCGGGGTTCCCTTGATGCCCGCTGACGAGCTGATGTTGACCAGGCTGCCGCCGCCCCCGGCGATCAGGTGGGGGAGCGCGGCCGCGCAGGTGTTCCAGGCCCCGATCAGGTTGACGTCGAGGACCAGCCGCCACTGCTCGGCGGTGGTGGTGTCCCAGGTGCCCACGGTGAGCACACCCGCGTTGGCGACCGCGCCGTCGAGCCCGCCGAGCTCGTCGACGGCCGCGTCGACCGCCGCCTTCATGGCGGCCTCGTCGCGCACATCGACGATCTTGGGCACCGCCCGGCGGCCGTGCTTCTCCACCAGTCGCACCGTCTCGTTCAGGTCCTCCTCGGTGGCCAGCGGGTAGTCCAAACCTGTTGGGGTGCAGCAGATGTCGACCAGGATGCAGTCGGCGCCCTGTTCGGCCAGCCGCACCGCGTGGGAGCGTCCCATGCCCCGCGCGGCCCCGGTGATGAGGACCCGTTTGCCGGCGACCCGGCCCGTCGCGTCGTCGGTTGCCATGTCAGACCTTGTTGCAGAAGCCGGCATCGACCGGGAACGTCACCCCGGTGACGTAGCGGGCCTCGTCGGAGACCAGGTAGGCGATGGCGGCGCTGACGTCTTCGGGCTCGAGCATGCCGACCGGCATCGGGTTCTGCAGGTGCGGGCCGGCGCCGGGATTCTTCTCAAGGAATTCGGTCATGTCGTCGTTGGTGGCCATCATCGTGTTGACCGCGGTCGGGTGCACCGTGTTCACCCGAATGTTCAGCGGCGCAAGCGCATTGGCCAGGGTGCGCATCAGCCCCACGATGCCGTGCTTGGAGGCCGCATAGCCCAGGCCGCCGCCCTGCAGGCCGCCGAAGCCCTTGATGCCGGCGGTCGAACTGGTGAAGATGATCACCCCGCCGCGGTTACCGGCCAGCAGATGCGGAATGGCCGCCCACGCCGTGTGATAGGCGCCGTCCAGGTTGACGGCGGTGACCGCGCGCCACTGAGCCAGTTCCTCCTCGATGCTCAACTGCCGGAAGGCCAACGGCGCGATGCCGGCGTTGGCGAGCACGATGTCCAGCCGCCCGAACTGCTCCACACCGGCGTCCAGCGCGGCCTTGACCTGGCCGAAGTCGCGCACGTCGGCCACCGTGCCGAGCATCTTGCCGCCGGCCTCCTCGACCAGCGCGACGGTCTGGTCGAGCTCCGCGCGGGAGGCCATCGGATAACCGTTGGCGGCGATGTCCGCGCAGATGTCGATGCCGATGATGTTGGCGCCCTCACGCGCGAGCCGTACCGCGTGGCTGCGGCCCTGGCCGCGCGCTACTCCCGTGATGAAGGCGACTTTGCCATCTAGTGAACCCACGGCGGGCGTCCTCGTTTCTTGTCCGGCGGCCCAGTTCAGGGGTGAGTAACGTGGTTACTCACCCGCGCACAGTAACATGGTTACCGTGACGGCAAAAGGGCCCGACGCCCCGATCGTTTCCGGGGATCCGATTCTGGGCATCGTGGTCGACATGCTCGATACCGGGGGCTACGAGGCCGTGCAGCTGCGCGAGGTGGCCCGGCGGGCCCGCGTCTCGATGGCCACCATCTACAAGCGCTATCGCACCCGCGACGAGCTCATCGTGGCGGCCCTGGAGGGGTGGATGGACGCCAACCGGTATGCGCGGTTGCCGTCGCTGATTGACGAGCTGCCCGGCGAATCGATGTATTCCGACCTCATGCACGTGATGCGCACCATCTTCGAGCCGTGGGAGCGGCATCCGCTGATGCTGCGCTCCTACTTTCAGGCGCGCTCGGGGCCCGGCGGTAAACGCCTGATCCAGCGCGGTGTCGAGGCCGTCGTTCCCGTCGCAAAAAGCGTTCTGGCCCAGGCTGATCCGGGATTCGTCAACGATCTGGAGCTCATCCTCACCGGTGTGGTGTTCGGGTTTCTGACCCGCTTCGCCCAGGGCGAGATCGACGTCACCGAGATCGTCCCCGGCATCGAGCGCACGGTGTACTGGCTCACCCAGGCCTACCAGAACGCGGATGCGGGCCGGCAACCTCACATCAGCGGCGGCGGTATCAGCCAGCCCAGCGAGGGGTCGACGTCGTCCTTGTACTGCGGGCAGTAGCTCGCGACCGAAAGACCGATGAAGTAGCCGGATTGCTTCGGCGTCAACGGGGTTTGCTTGGTCAGCCGCAGCGCCAGCATCGACACGTTGGGGTTGGCGTCGATGCTAGAGCACACGCTGTGGCCCATGGCGATCGCGTCGTCGTCGTCGAACATGGTGATCCCGCCCTTGGCCAGGCCGGCGAGGAACGCGTCATCGGCTTCGTCCGCGGCGGCCGGTGCCGCGCACAACAGCGCGGCGGCGGACAGGACGACCGCGCAGGCGGCCGGCCACGCGGCACGACCGGCCTTGGTGTGAGTCATGGCCTCCCCTGGGTGCGGTGGGCCGAAACAAGACGACTTATTGAAACGATAGACGAATTCTGGGTGCCGTCGCCGCGGCGCACGCCGGCTCGCGGTCACGACGAACAATGCGTGGCTTTGATCCGGCCGTTCGGCGCCCCCAGCTTGGCCAGGGCGTCGGAGTCGGCGCTGGCCGCATCGGGGCCCGAGCCGCCCCGGAACCGCCCGGAGCCGCGGTCGAAGGCCACCGACGCGCAGCCGTTGCGGGTGCCCGCGACCACTTCGCAGGCGTCGCCGGCCTCGGCGGTGCAGTGCGCAAGGGCGAGTTGGTTCGCCTGGTCCTGGCTGTTCGCGGTCGCCCAGCCGGCGGCGCGTCCGCTGCCCACCGACACCGCCAGGGCGACGAAGTCGTCGTCGGCCCAGGCGGTTTGGGGCGCCCACAGCGCCGCGGCCGGGCAGCCGACCGCGACGACGACGGCGATGAGTGACCGCACGCCAAGCTCCTTTGTGTCCAGGACAGCAATGTAGCGCCGACGCCGGGGCGCGCGCGGCGGAATCGGCCGGCGGCTACGCGCTGCGTTCGGGGTCTTCGGCCAGGTAGGTGACCTGATACCAGCGGCTGCCCGGCGGGCCGCCGGAGGCCCCGGTCGCGGTTGCCCGCTCCAGCCGGACGTCGGTCAGCTGTGGATTCTGCACGCGGATGTAGTCCTCGAGGGCGGCGTGCAGCGCGTCGCCGCGAAGGCTGATGTCCGCCAGGGCCCGGGTCTCGTACCGCGTCCAACTCACGCGAACATCTTGCTCCCACCCAGCGGAACGGAACACGCTGGTATCACCGGGGCTTCTCCCTATACTCGACCTGATTCATGGAGGGCGCGATGGCTACAACCTGGGACACGCTGGACCGTTACATCGTCATCTCGACGGACACTCACGCCGGGGCGGATCTCTACGGCTACAAACCGTATCTGCCGGCGCGGCTGCACGACGAGTTCGACGCCTGGGCCAAGGCGTACGCCAGCCCGTTCGACGACCTGATCGTCGCCACCGCCAACCGGAACTGGGACCACGAGCTGCGGATCGGCGAGATGGACGCCGACGGGGTGGCCGCAGAGGTGTTGCTGCCCAACACCGTTCCGCCGTTCTTCCCGACCACGCCGAACATCACCATCAGCCTGCCCCGCACTCGCGCGGAGTTCGAAAAGCGCTGGGCCGGTGTGCAGGCGCACAACCGGTGGCAGGTCGATTTCTGTTCGCTGGCTCCCGACCGGCGCCGCGGGTTGATCCAGATCTTCCCCAACGACGTCGAGTTGGCGATGGAGGAAATCCGTTGGGGCGCGCGGCAGGACTGCTTCGGCGGTGTGCTGATTCCGCCGGTCTCGCCCGGCGATTCGCAGGTGGCCCCGCTTTTCCACACCCGCTACGAACCGCTGTGGGCGCTGTGTGCCGAACTGGACCTCACCGTGGTGCAGCACGCGGGGGCCGGCAGCCCGGAGATGCCGATGGACCAGCCGGCGTCCAATGCCGTGTTGATCACCGAGATGGCCCTGTGGGCCCAGCGGACCCTCGGCCACCTGATCCTGGCCGGTGTGTTCGAACGGTATCCGACGCTGCGGTTCGTGCCGACCGAGCAGGGAACCCTGTGGGTGCCGGCACAACTCGGCGTCCTCGACGCCATGGTGCCCACCATGAAATCCGATGCGCACAACCGCACCTACGGGATGTTCGGCGGCTCGTCGGTCGACGCGCTGACCCTGACGCCCAGCGAATACGTCCAGCGCAACTGCTATCTGGCCAGCGAGCTGATGCCCTACGACGGCGCGATGATCGACTTCATGGGGCCCGATCACATCATGTGGGGCAGTGACTATCCGCACGAGGAAGGCTTTGCGCCGCACTCGAAGTTGGCCATCCGCTGGGCGCTGCACGACCGGCCCGAGGATGCCTGCCGAAAGATCTTGGGCGGCAACGCCGCTCGGCTCTACCGTTTCGACCTCGACAAGCTGATTCCGGTGGCCGCCAAGATCGGGCCCACGGTCGAGGAGGTGCGCACCCCGGTGCCGGACACCGGCTATCGCGCCCCGGCCGCGTTCGGCTACCGGCCCTTCGAAGGCGGGCTGGCGCTCAAGCGGCTGGCGCCGCAACGCGGTTAACCGGACTCGTCGGCCAGGGCTTCGCTCAGCCGGCGGGTCGCGGCGGCCAGCTGGGTGCCCAGCCGGGTGACCGCCGCGCCGCTCATCGGCTCGGCGCTGGGCACCAGGCTGAGCATCAACGCGATGCTCGGGCCCGGCCCCAGGATCGGGGAGTCGATGTGGCTCACCTCGTAGCTGCGGTCGGGGGCCAGGCTGATCGGGAACCACTCCTCCTGGTGGATGAGCTCGTCGGTCAGCGCCTGCGCCAGCTGGCTCAGCCGGGTGGATCGCACCTCGGCGCTGCGCACCAGCAGCGCCAGTTCCTGCAGCCGCAGGTCGGGCAGCAGGTGCAGGCCCACCGCGTAGCCGCGCTGCCGGGCGGCGGCGATGGCCTCGCGGTAGCGGTCGCGCGCCTCGTCGGGCAGGGCGGCCAGCCAGCGCTCCCGGTCCTCGGTTCCCGCCCAGGCAACGGTCGACGCCCCGTACGGCGGGCGGTGCGGGAACTGGGTGCCGATCGGCATCGGATGCCCGCCGCCGCGGCGGCTGCGGACCTGATCGACAACGGTGGAGTAGTCCTCGCTCACCGAGAACGCCACGCAGTGCGCGCCCGTCGCCGCCGCCAGCTCGTCCATCACCGAGCGGGCCAGCACCAGGGCCGGGTAGCGGGCGGCGGCCTCGCGGCCGAGCCGCACCAGGGCCGGGCCCAGGTGGTAGGTCTTGCGCACCGGGTCGCGCAGGAGCCAGCCGGCCCGCAGCAGCTCGGACAGCATCGAGTGGCAACTGGCCTTGTGCACGTGCAACCGCCGGGACGCCTCGGCCAGGGTGATCCCCGCGCTGCCGTCGGCCGCCAGCAGCTCGAACAGATTCACCACCCGCTCGGTTTGGGGCGAGGGACGCGCGGCCATGCCGGCAATGGTCGCATAATGCGAACGCTTGTGGTGCTCTGTGCGACCGTGTGACGATGGCCACACCATGACGAACCTGCAGGGCAAGGTGGCGGTGATCACCGGCGGCGCCGGAGGCATCGGCCGGGCCCTCGGCCGTCGTCTCGGCCACGAGGGCATGAAGGTGGTGCTGGCCGACGTGCTCGCCGACCCGCTGCGGGAGGCGACGCGGGCGCTGACCGACGAGGGCATCGAGGCGGCCGGCGTGGTCACCGACGTCACCGACTACTCCTCGGTCGAGGCGCTGGCCAAGGAGGCGTTGCGCCGCTTCGGCGCGGTGGACGTGGTATGCAACAACGCCGGTACCGGCGCGGTGTCCGAGGGCTATCTGTGGGAGCACGACCTGGCCGACTGGCGCTGGGGGATCGACGTCAACGTGCTGGGCGTCATCCACGGCCTCAAGGCGTTCGTACCGATCCTGCTCGAGCGGGGCGAGGGGCACGTGGTCAACACCTGCTCGGGCAACGGCGGATTCGCGCCGATCGCGCGGGGCGCCATGGGCGGACCGGCCACCGCGGTCTACCCGATGACCAAGGCCGCGGTGCTGTGCCTGACCGAGAGCCTGTACACGCACCTCGAGATGACCGGGACGCGGGTGCGGGCGCACGTGCTGTTCCCCGGCGGGTTTTTGAACACCGGCATCTGGGAGTCGTGGCGGCATCGACCGCCGCGCTACGCCCCGACCCAGCAACGCCGCACGCCCGAGCAGACGCTGGACAAGGTGGTGGCCCGGTTCGAGGCCGCCGGCGCCCGCGTCGAGTTCACCCCGCTGGAGACGGTGGCCGACCTGGTGGTGGACGGCATTGCGGCGGACCGGTTCTGGATGATGGGCCCGCCCGCGCCGTCCGACGACGTCGTGCGCCGCAAGGCGGCATCGATCCTTTCCCGCGGCGCCCCGGACTACCTGGTCGACGTTCTCGGCCGCAGCGCCGGCGGAAACTCCGAAATGCAAGGAGAAAACCATTGAGCAGCAACGTCATTCGCTACGGGCCCCGTCCGCCCGAGGCCCAGATCGACCACGAGATCGATGCCACCAAGGCGCCGATTGCCACCGAGGCGGTGACCGTCACCTACCTCACGGAGCCGGACATCGTCGCGGCGGTGCTGCCCAAGCCGCTGCAGCCGGCCGACGAACCGCTGGTGCGCATCCAGCTGCAGCGGGTCCGCATCGAGGGGATGGCGCCGTTCGGGTCGGCGGTGTTCTCGGTGACCGCGCGGCACGGTGACCGGTACGGCGACTATCCGCTGTTCATGCCCCAGTCCACCGAACAGTCCGTCACCGGCGGCCGCGAAACCTTCGGCGAGCCAAAGAAACTCGCGCAGATCACGGTGGAGCGCGACGGCGACCGCGTCACCGCCGGCGTGGACCGGCTGGGCTACCGGCTGATCCGGCTGAGCGGGCAGGTCAGTGGCCCGGCGGAGTTGCCGCCCGACCAGATGAATACCGAGTTCTACTTCAAGTTCCTGCGCGCGCCCGACGGCAGCGGCATCACCGATCCCCACCTGGTCTACGGTGAATACCACCGGCACTACGAGCTGCTGGAGAACATCGACGGCACCCTCGAGCTCGGGGAGTCGCCGCTGGATCCGGTGGCCGACATCGTGATTCGTCAGGTCACGTCGATCACCTGGTGCCGACGGCGCACCGTGCAGGTGGGACGGATCGCGGCGCGGGTGCCGCAGGAGTGGCTGCTGCCGTATGTGCACCAGCGCTACGACGACGTGGCCCTGCTGGCCGCCCCGCGGCCCGAACCGGCGCGGGCGTAGCGCATGGACCGCTACACCGTCATCTCGGCCGACTGCCACGCCGGCGCGGACCTGCTCGACTACCGCGACTACCTGGATCCGCAGTACCGCGACGAATTCGACGGCTGGGCAAAGACTTACGTGAACCCGTTCGGCGACCTGAGCGAGCCCGACGCCGAGCGCAACTGGAACAGCGCGCGGCGCAACTGTGAGCTGGACACCGAAGGCATTGCGGGAGAGGTGATTTACCCCAACACCGTGCCGCCGTTCTTTCCGCACGCCAGCCTGGCCGCCCCGCCGCCGGAGACTGCGCGGGAGCTCGAGCTGCGCTGGGCCGGGCTGCGCGCCCACAACCGCTGGCTGGCCGACTTCTGTTCGCTGTCACCCGAGCGGCGCGCCGGGGTGGGGCAGATCCTGCTGGGGGACTTGGACGAAGCCGTTGCCGAGGTGGGGCAGATCGCCAAACTCGGCCTGCGCGGCGGGGTGTTGCTGCCCGGGATCGCCCCCGGCACCGGCATCCCGCCGCTGTACGCCGAGCACTGGGAGCCGCTGTGGGCGGCGTGCGCGGAGGCCGGGGTGGTGTTCAACCACCACGGCGGCAACGCCGGGCCGAGCCCGATCGACGGGTGGGGCAGCTCGTTCGCCGTCTGGGTGTACGAGACGCACTGGTGGGCGCATCGGGCGTTGTGGCACTTGATCTTCAGCGGCGCACTGGACCGGCATCCCGACCTCACCGTGGTGTTCACCGAGCAGGGCGCCGGGTGGATACCGGCGACGCTGGCCTCGCTGGACGTGGCCGCGGCCCGCTACGCGCGAGCGAACTCGGCGATCGCCCGGTTCGCCGGTCCCACCGCCGGTTCGCTTTCGCTCAAGCCGAGCCAGTACTGGGCCCGCCAGTGTTACGTCGGCGCGAGTTTCATGCGCCCGGTCGAGTGCGCCGAGCGGCACGGAATCGGTGTCGAGAAGATCATGTGGGGCAGCGACTACCCGCACTACGAGGGGACCGCCCCCTACACGCGAGAAGCGTTGCGGCACACCTTCAGTGACGTTCCGCCCGACGAGGTGGCCGCCATGGTGGGCGGGAACGCGGCGAGGGTGTACGGCTTCGACCTCGACGCGCTGGCACCGCTGGTGGACCGGATCGGCCCGAGCGTGGCCGAGGTCGCTGAGCCGCTGGCC
Source organism: Mycobacterium timonense (assembly GCF_025821985.1). NCBI lineage: Bacteria > Bacillati > Actinomycetota > Actinomycetes > Mycobacteriales > Mycobacteriaceae > Mycobacterium > Mycobacterium timonense. The sequence continues at coordinate 102,825 of NZ_JACKSY010000065.1, forward strand.
GCCGTGCCCGCCGACGCGAGCAGCACCGTCTTCGAGCCCGACCCCATCCGCACCTGGTAAGCGAAAGGACCGCCATGACCGACGTGGACCCCTACATCATCATCTCCGCGGACACCCACGCCGAGCTGCCGACCGAGCGCTACCGCGAATACGTCGACCCCGAATACCGGGAGGACTTCGAGACGTATCTGGCGGAGAAGACGGCCGCGGCGCAGGCCGGCGGGTTCATCGACGAGGAGTTCGCGCAGGAGTGGTTCTCCGAGCACGGCGAGGGCATCGCCGGCGGGTGGGATGTGGCGTTGCGGGACAAGGAACTTGACGGCGACGGGGTGGTCGGCGAGGTCATCTTTCCCGACGCCGACGCGGTGACCGGGGTGGCCGGCGCCCCGTTCGGGGCCGGCCTGGGCCAGTCGGGCGACCTCGACCCGGGCCGGGCGATGGCCGGGGCGCGGGCGCACAACCGCTGGCTGGCCGAGCTGTGCAGCCACAGTCCCGAGCGGCGGGCCGGGGTCGCGGTGGTGCCGATCCTGGCCGACGTGGACGCGGCGGTCGCCGAGATCACCCGCGCGGCCGAGTCGGGGTTGCGGGGCGGGATCCTGATCCCGGCGCGCTGGGTCGGCTACCCGCCGTATCACGACCGTCGCTACGACAAGGTCTGGGCCGCTTGCCAGGACCTGCAGATGCCGGTGCACACCCATTCCGGTCCCGCGCCGCAGGAGGAGTACGGGGGCCATTTGGGCATCTATGTCACCGAGGTGCGGTGGTGGGGGGCGCGGCCGCTGTGGTTCGCGTTGTGGTCGGGCGTGTTCGAGCGTTTCCCGGGTCTGCACTGGGGGGTGACGGAGTGCGGCGCGTTCTGGGCCAACGATCTGCTGTGGCTGATGGACACCCGGTATCTACGGGAGCATTCGGCCAAGAAGATGAGCCATCTGATGGAGGGCGACCTGACCATGCCGCCCTCGGCGTACTTCGACCGGAACTGTTTCATCGGCGCCACCACCACCGAGCGCAGGGAGCTGGCCCGGCGCTACGAGATCGGCGTGTCGAACATCTTGTGGGGCAACGACTTTCCGCATCCGGAAGGAACCTGGCCGCACACCCGCGACTGGCTGCGGCGCTCGTTCTGGGACATTCCCGTCGAGGAGACCCGCCAGATGCTGGGCTTGGCCGCCGCCGAGCTGTACAACTTCGACCTGGGCGCGCTGGCCCCGCTGGCCGCGCGCATCGGCCCGGTTCCCGCGGACCTGGGCCAGGACGATGCGGTGAGCATTCCCAAGTGGGAGGCGGCCCGCCGGACCGGACGGCACTGGCTGACCGACGCGGAGCCCATGCCCGATCTGGTGCAGAGCTGAACGCGGCTCAGGTGTGGACTTTCCAGCCGGCCAGCGGGGTGGGGGCGGCCGGCGCGTCGGGGTCGTTGAACTCGATGTAGACGTCGCCCCGGCGGATGGCGCCGTCGTAGGCGATGAAGCCGTGGGCGGTTTGACCGTTGGTGACGCTGCCCACGCGCAGCGGCGGCGTCTTGTTGAGCTGCTGGTAGTCGGCCAGCGACGAGCCGCCCTGGATGTCGCGGTAGGGATCTTGGCGCCACGGGGTGGAGGCGGCGGTGATCGAGGCCTGGCTGTAGGTGAACGGCTTGTCGGATTTGCCGGCGATGGTGAGTTCGATGACGTTGCACCCGCCGCCACCCGGGCAGCCGGACGAGACCCAGGTCGCGTTGTTGAGCGTGACGTCGGCCGTCGCGGTGCTGTACTCCGTGACGTGGATGGTGGTGCCGGCCTTGCCGGTCGGGAAGGGCGACTGTTGGGGCGTCGGGTCGGCGGTGGCGCCGGGCGCGGTCAAGCACGCCGTCAGCGCCAGCGCCGCCGCGAGGGTGCTCATGCGAGCAGGTCTGGTCACCGGCTGAAGATAGCGCATTGCGACGTCGCGACGCCGCCGTCATTCCTGCGGTCGAGGCTCACGGCAGCGGCGGGGGCGGGGGCTCGGCCGGGGGCGGCGGCGCCGGCGGGTTGTCCCAACTCCCCGGGGTGCCGGCGGGCACCTGCATGCCTAGCCAGTTGCACGGCAACATCGAGCGCCACGCGATCAAGCCGCACTGCTGTTCCGGTGTCAGAGGACTGGGACCCGCGCAGGGCGGTGTTCCCGGCGTCCCGCAGATCGGGTCGGCCGATGCCGGGGGCGCGGAGGCGAACGCGGCAACCGGGAACATCGCCGCGGCCGCCGCAACGAGGGTGATGACGACACGTCGGATGCGATGCATGGCCACCTCGAATCTGTAACTGCGTGCCGCAGATCGTAACTCGGGGCTCTGACACGGCGGGGCTGTTTTGACGTGGGCGGCCTGGTTGGGCGGGTGGCGGGCCGGCTTTCGGGGCTCAGAGCTTATTCAAAAGACCTGTCGCGCGGCATATTTCAACGAACCCGCGCTTGGTGACGGGCCCGCGGAGCCTTTGGGGGCTAATGCGGTGCGTTGGCCATGAAGCAGCGCACCCGAGTGGCGGCGTCTTCCGGCTTGACTCCCATGTCCACTAACCGCTGGACCACCTGTTCGGGAGGCACACCAGAACTGAGGTCGACGTCGATCACATGAACGCTGGGAAACCAAAATTCTGCCTGTTGCCCCGGTGGCGGGGGCTTGGCATCGCCGCCGACGCACTGTACGTAGCCATTGACGCCGGTATCAGCCTGCGCTGCCGAAGCGCCGATGAGCGCAGTGAGGGCCATGCCGGCCGCCGCCGCGCCAGAGGTGAAACGCATGCGGGCATTATCCCGCGTTCCCGTCGTTTGACAACCACGAATCGGCGGTTGAAATACGCAAACCCTGATGTGCTCGGCCGTTGACGGGGCATTGCTTCGCCCTGTATGTCGAGTTCAGGATGCCGAGCTGGAAGGTGGGTGGCAACCGACCGCTGCGCGAAGTTCCGCAACAGCATGTGACTCAATATGAAACCGCAACGGCGCCAACCATTTCCGGAGGTCAAGCGGTACTGTTGGCGAATCCGCTGATGAGCAGGCCCATTCTAGTGCGATGCCGCGAGCGCGCGGCCCTCGTCTTGGCAACCGGCAATGAAGTCGGGCGGGTAAGCCGGGTCATCCACCGATTTTCATGCACGCGGAATCAGCGGTGAGACGCCGCGCGCATTGAGATCAGCGATCAAGGCTTGGTCATCGGCGTGGGCCGGCGCGCCGACGCCGATGCCGATCGACACGGTGATTGCCGCGCCAAAGGCAATGCACAACGACATGCCCCCTGTTTTGGTGATGCCTGCATGGTGGCGGTTGCCCGGTGCGCCGATGGGGGCCTAAACGGTTCCACGAGAAGCCACATCGGAAATCGTGAAATCGCAAACACGGACGACCGGCGCAGCTAAATTGATGTCCTCGGGCGTCGGGTGAACATTTCCGTACGAAACTCCGGAGTGGAGTCATGTCTCGTATCACGAAGATCAGCGTTGCGCCGGCCGGGATGATCGCGGCTGTCTTATTCGTGGCTCCACTCTTACCGGTGGGCCCACTGCCAACGTGCGGTGGCTACATCAACGTTGACGGTAACTGCGTGCCATCGCCGGATCACACACGGAGCAGCCTCCCCGACAACGACGGGACGTACAGCCACTCCCAACACAAGCAAGGGTCAGGCTCCTGGCACGGCGGCACCGGTCGGTCGAAGTAGGCAGGGAGCAGGCACGTCATGCGAGCAATGAAACTTGGTCGCGCCGTGGTCTGTTCAGCTTTACTTGCTGCTGGACTTCTCACCACTGGAGTCTGTGCGGCAAGCGTTGCCCAGGCTGACTTCTGCGGGGCGAAAGAGGACCCGTTCTCGTGTACGGCGCGCTTAGACGCGGGTCCCCCCACATCGGCCGAGTCGGCATTTATCCAGTCTGTACGCGGGCACGTACCCGGCAGGGATACGGATTTGCTGGTCGTCGGTAGAACGGTCTGCAAGATGGGCAGCGACAGCGGCCGCTACGTTCGGCAGCAGGTTGCCCAGCGTTTGGGAACTGACACAGCCAACGCCGGTCAGGTGATGGACGCCGCAGAGGAATACATTTGCCCAGGTGTCGCGTGGCGTTAAGTCGGGCGGCAGCCCCTTAACCTGCTAAAACTCTGGTGCGCGATACTGGGATTGAACCAGTGACCTCTTCCGTGTCAGGGAAGCGCTCTCCCGCTGAGCTAATCGCGCCGGGGAAACCAAAAGCTGGAGGTGGAGACGGGAATCGAACCCGTGTGCACGGCTTTGCAGGCCGTTGCCTCACCACTCGGCCACTCCACCGTTGGGGTCCACGCCACTTGCACCTTCGAGCGGATGACGGGATTCGAACCCGCGACCCTCACCTTGGCAAGGTGATGCGCTACCAACTGCGCTACATCCGCGCGCCACGGACGAGATCGTCGCCCGGTGCGAAGCACGACGATAGTCGACGTGAGCGGGCACATACAAATTTCTTGGTACGAGCCGTGTCTAGGCTATCGCGTCGTCCCGCCGAAGCCGATGCGGCCGGTATCGTCGGGTCTGGCTCGTGCTAGTGTTCGACGTCGTTCGCCGGTCCCGTGGCTCAGTGGGAGAGCGTCCGCTTCACACGCGGAAGGTCGCTGGTTCGATCCCAGCCGGGACCACCGTCATCAAGGCCGATTGGCCGCCGGCACGGCCGGCTATTGCCTGATTGCGCCCGCTGGGCCACCATAAACGGCGTGAGTAAGGTCACCCTAACTACCGAGCTGCCGATCCCGGTGGAAACCGCGTCGGCGCTGGCCCGCAAGCCCGAGATGATGCGCCACGTGCTCAGCCCGGTGCTGCGGATCTACCGCCTCGACGTCCCCGAGCGCATCGAGGTCGGCACCCAGGGATCAGCGCGATTCTGGTTGTTCGGAGTGATCCCCGCCTGGACGCATCACCTCACCATCAAGCGGCTCGACCCCACCGAGATCTACACCAACGAGCACGGCGGACCCGTCCGCACCTGGAACCACCGCCTCACCTTCGAGCCCATCGACGAGGGCAGCTGCCGCTACACCGACGAGATCGAAACCGACGACGGCCTGCGCGGCCTGCCGACCCGCGCCTTCGCCCGGGTCATGTTCCGCCACCGGCACCGGCGGTGGCGCAGGCTCGCGCGGATCCTGCACTGACAGCGAGAGGACGGTGAACCATGGCCGGCAATCAAGAAGGCATCGGCATGCTGAAACTCGAATGCCCGCAACACCATCCCGTCGGCAGGATCCTCAAGGACGCCCCGCATCAGGCCGTCCAGTTCGACCCCGGCGCCCAGGTGGGGCCGCGCCGGTTCTGGCCCGACGAAGACGAGCAGCCGAACTTCACCACCCGCTGCCGGTTCTGCGACCAGCCGGTGGGTGAGGCCACCGCCACCCTGCAGGCCCAACTCGCCGAGGTGGTCGCCGACGCCGCCGCCACCGCCGCGACGGCCGCCCTGCCATATGTGTAGCCGCCCGGCCCCGCAGATACTGTAAGAGCTACCGTAGCGGCGTTGCGGCGCGACGCATCCGCGGCGGCGCCGACCCGAAAGGAGCCCCGTGGCGCAGAACCCCACACCGCCCGACACCCCCCGTCCGCCCGAAGGCGATTGGCTGGGCACGCCGTACCTGCGCTTCGAGCGCTACGGACCCATCGCGCTGTGCACCATCGACCGGCCCCAGGCGCGCAATGCGCTGAGCCCGGCGATGTACTTCGGAATCCGTTACGCCGTCGGACGTCTCAACGAGGACCCGGATCTGGCCGGGCTGGTGCTCACCGGAACCGGCGACGTCTTCGCGCCCGGTGGCGACATGGGCGGCGGGGGAGGCGAGGACAATTGGATCACCTTCGGCTCCGCGCTGGGCATGGACGTCACCCCGTTCGACGCGGTGCGCACCTCGGCCAAGCCGATCGTCTCCGCGGTCAACGGGCTGTGCCAGGGCGGCGGATTCCAGATCGCGTTGTGTAGCGACCTGTCGGTGGTCAGCGATCGCGCGACCTTCCGGGTGCCCGAGTTGTTCCGCGGCTACGCCGACACCTACTACAGCCAGATGCTGGCCCGGGTCATCGGGCCGGTGCGCACCCGCGACCTGATGTTCACCGGCCGGGTGCTCACCGCCGTCGAAGCGCTCGACTGGGGCCTGGTCGCCCGGGTGGTGCCGCACGAGAACCTGCTGGACGCGGCCAAAGACCTACTGGCGCAATGCTGCCGGACCGCGCCGCGCGCCCGCGGCGTCATCAAGTCCAGCCTGGACAACTACCTGGGCCTGTACGACCGCATCGGCATGACCGCCAGCCTGTCCGACGCCGAGGCCATCGAGGGCTTCCGCGCGTTCAAACAACGCCGCTCACCCGACTGGGTGCACCCGGATCTGCGGGTCGACGGACGGCTGTAGCAGGCTCACACCCGCCTGTCCCGGTCGCGCCAAAACGGTTCCCGCAGCTGGGTTTTCAGAATCTTGCCGCTGGCGTTGCGGGGCAGCTCCGCCACGAAATCCACCGTGCGCGGGCATTTGAACCCGGCCAGGTGCCGGCGACAGAACTCGATGACGTCGGCGGCATCGACGTCACCGTCGGCCACCACGATCGCCTTGACCGATTCGCCCCAGAAGTCGTCGGGCACCCCGATCACCGCGGCGTCGACGACGGCGGGGTGCTCGATGAGCACGCTCTCCACCTCGGGGCCGTACACGTTCTCGCCGCCGGTGATGATCATGTCCTTCAACCGGTCTTCGATGTACACGTAGCCGTCGGCGTCCAGACGTCCCACATCCCCGGTGCGCACCCAGCCATCGGCGGTGATCGTCTCGGCCGTCGCTTCGGCACGGTTGAGGTATCCGCTCATGTTCTGGTTGCTGCGCACCCACACCTCGCCGGACCGCCCGGCCGGCAACTCGGCGCCGCTGCCCGGGTCGACGATGCGAATCTCGCAGCCCTGCACCGCTTTTCCGGCCGAGAGCTGCAGCTGGGGGCGCGCCGCATCGCGGTGATCGTCGTCGGACAGCGCGGTGACCGCACCGCACAACTCGGTCTGCCCGTACACCTGGACGAATTTGGTGCCCGGCCACGTCGACAGCGCCCGGTGCAGCAGCGGCAGCGGCATCGGCGCCGCCCCGTACACGATGTAGCGCAGACCGGCGATGCTGGCGCGCGCCGCCTCGCCCGCGTCCAGGAACCGGGCGATCACCGGCGGGACGAAGAACGCGTGGGTGGCGCCGGCGCGCACCGCCCCGATCAGCGCCGCCGCGTCGGGCTCGCGGGTCATGATGGTCGGCGCCCCGGCCCGGATCCCGAACAGCGCGTAGCCGATTCCGCCGACGTGAAACAGCGGCATCGCAACAAGATTCGCGTCCCCGTCGCCGAACGGGAACGCAGGCGCCAGGTTCGCCGCGTGATTGACCAGCGCGCGCTGGCTCAGCAGCACGCCCTTGGGCCGCCCGGTGGTGCCGGAGCTGTAGATCACCAACGCCGTCTCGTCGGTGTCTACGCCCGCATCGCTCGGCGCCGGTTCGGCTGCGGCGAGCAGGGATTCGTACTCGTCACCGACCTCGATGATGCGTTCCAGGCTCGGCACCCGACGGGCGGCCGCCTCGGCCGCCGGACGCAGCTCGGCGCCGACCACCAGCACGCGGGCGCCGCTGTCGGCCAGCACGTGCACCAGCTCGTCGCCGATCACCCGCCAATTGACCACCGTGGTCACCGCGCCGACGGACGCGCCGCCGATGAGCACCTCTAGGCAGGCGGGGTGATTCTTGTCCAGGAACGCCACGCACTGGCCGCGCTGGATGCCGGCGCCGCGCAGCGCCCCCGCCGCGCGCCGGATCCGCGAGCTCCACTCCGCCCAGGACCACTGCCGTTCGCCGTAGCGGATGGCGATCGCGTCGGGCCGGCGCTGCGCGTGCCGTTCCACGATTCCGGCGAGCGTCTCCCTGGTCTCGGCTGCTGGCATGAACCCCTCCGCGTTCGGTTTGTCCCCGTTCTTCCTACGCGGTCGGGCCCGGGCCCGCGACGGCGGCCCCGGCGAGCGCCGGCCGCTATTGCAAAGACGCGATCATCGCCGCACCCTCGCCGGCGGCCTGGGTGGTCGCGCTGCTGTCCTGCCGGAAGTCGACGAACGCCGAGCGGCCGGTCGAGGTGTTGAGCAGCTCGGTGAAGGTGCCGATCACCGGGATCGAGCCCTGCGGATACACCACCGTGGCCGTGTAATTGAGCGAGGCCTGCTGCTGAAAGTTGGGGCCTTGCAGCGGCGTGGTCTCCGGCGGGCCCAGCCGGTTCACATCGGTCAGGATGGCCGAGGCGCCGCCGGTGTACTGGTCGACGTCGGCCTGCAGCAGCGCGGCGGCGTCGGTGCCGGCCCCGGGTTTGACCGTGATCCGCAGCTGCGCGGTGGTGTCGGAGTTGTTCAGCGCCACCCAGTTCGGGCCGCGGTTGCCCAGCGTCCAGCCGGGCGCGGGGGTGACCGAGACGCCCTGGGCGATGGCGATCGCCTCGCCGGAAACCAGCGCCACCCTGGGCGCGCCGGGAGGCGCGGCGCCGGCCCAGACGACGGCCGCGGCCAGGGCGGCGAGGCCGGCGGTAGCGAGCCGCCGTCCGCCGGGGCGCGACGGGGCGCGGGGAGGTCGAGTCGATGACATCGTTGTTCCTAACTCGCTCGGGCGGTGCGGGTTTCACCGATGGCCTCATCGTGCCCGGCCCGGGCCTCGATGTCCAAGGACGCTCGATAGGGCGCCGCCGCCGGTAGGGTAAAGCTCAGTGCACCAACGTATTTCAGCAGAAATCGGCCATCGGCGACCCCGGGATCGGCGCGGTGTGCCACCATGACGGGCATGGTGAACCCCGACCGTGCCCGTTCCCGCACCTTCGTCGTGACCGGCGCCGCCTCCGGCATCGGCCTGGCCACCGCGCGGCGGCTGCTGGCCGAGGGCGGCACCGTGGTCGGCGCCGACCTGGCCGACCCGCCCGGCGACCTGGGCCCCCGGTTCACCTTCGTGCCCGCCGACGTGACCGACGAATCCGCCGTCGCCGCCGTGCTGGCCGCCGTGCCGGGCCGCCTCGACGGCGTCTTTCACGCCGCCGGTGTCGCCGGGGGAGGCCCGGTGCACCTGCTGGACCGCGCCGAATGGGACCGGGTGATCGGGTCAACCTCACCGGCACCTTCCTGGTGGCCAAGGCGGCCCTGGCGCGGATGATCGACCAGCCCCGCGTCGACGGCGAGCGCGGCTCGCTCGTCACGGTCGCCAGCGTCGAGGGCCTGGAGGGCACCGCCGGCGGCAGCTCCTACAACGCGGCCAAGGGCGGTGTCGTGCTGCTGACCAAGAACATCGCGCTCGACTACGGGCCCAGCGGCATCCGCGCCAACGTCATCTGCCCCGGCTTCATCGAAACGCCCATGGCGCACAACGTGTTCAGCATTCCCGGCATGGAGGCGCCGCTGGCCTCGATCACCAGGGAGCACGCCCTGCAGCGGCTGGGGCGGCCCGAAGAGATCGCCGCGATGGCCGCCTTCCTGCTGTCCACCGACGCCTCGTTCGTCAGCGGCCAGGCCATCGCCGTCGACGGCGGCTACACCGCCGGCCGCGATCACGGCGTGGTGGAACTGTTCGGCTTTCCCAGCTGATACCAATTGGATTCAATTACCACTAAGATCCGTCCATGAGCGGTGGATTAACTCCCGACCAGGCGATCGACGCGATCCGGGGGACCGGGGGAGCCCAGCCCGGCTGCCGCGCACTGCACGCCAAGGGCACGCTGTACCGCGGCACGTTCACCGCCACCCGGGATGCGGTGATGCTTTCGGCCGCACCGCATCTCGACGGCTCGACGGTCCCGGCGCTGATCCGCTTCTCCAACGGATCGGGCAACCCGAAGCAACGCGACGGTGCGCCCGGGGTGCGCGGGATGGCGGTCAAGTTCAGCCTGCCGGACGGCTCCACCACCGACGTCTCGGCGCAGACCGCGCGGCTGTTCGTCTCCAGCACCCCGGAGGGGTTCATCGATCTGCTCAAGGCGATGCGGCCCGGCCTGACCACGCCGCTGCGGTTGGCCACCCACCTGCTCACCCATCCGCGGCTGCTCGGGGCGCTGCCCTTGCTGCGGGAGGCCAACCGGATCCCGGCCAGCTACGCCACCACCGAGTACCACGGCCTGCACGCCTTCCGCTGGATCGCCGCCGACGGCAGCGCGAGATTCGTTCGCTACCACCTGGTTCCGACCGCGGCCGAGGAATACCTGTCGGCCTCCGACGCCCGCGGCAAGGACCCGGACTTTCTCACCGACGAGCTGGCGGCGCGACTGCAGGACGGGCCGGTGCGGTTCGACTTCCGGGTGCAGATCGCCGGGCCCACGGACTCGACGGTGGACCCCTCGTCGGCCTGGCAGAGCACGCAGATCGTCACCGTCGGCACCGTGACGATCACCGGCCCCGACACCGAACGCGAGCACGGCGGCGACATCGTCGTCTTCGACCCGATGCGCGTCACCGACGGCATCGAGCCCTCCGACGATCCGGTGCTGCGGTTCCGGACCCTGGTGTACTCGGCGTCGGTCAAGTTGCGGACCGGGGTGGATCGCGGCGCGCAAGCCCCGCCGGTGTGACCCCGGCCCCTTGGTCTGCGCCGAAATCGGCGGCAGGCTAAGGTTTTTCTCCGGTGTCGCCATTTCAGATGTTCGTCATATGCCTGGCCGGGCTGGCCGCCGGTGCGATCAACGCGCTGGTCGGGTCCGGCACCCTGATCACCTTCCCGACGCTGGTGGCGCTCGGCTATCCGCCGGTGACGGCCACCATGTCCAACGCCACCGGCCTGGTCGCCGGCAGCGTCTCGGGCACCTGGGGCTATCGCGCCGAGCTGCGCGGTCAGTGGGACCGGCTGCGCTGGCAGCTGCCGGCCTCGCTGGCCGGCGCCGGGCTGGGCGCCTATCTGCTGCTGCATCTGCCGGAGAAGGTGTTCGCCGAGATCGTGCCGGTGCTGCTGGTGGCGGCGCTGGTCCTGGTGGTGACCGGGCCGCGGATCCAGGCGTGGACGGCCCGGCGCGCCGAGCTGGCTGGCCGCTCACCCGAACACGTGCCACCCGGGCGGATGGCGACGCTGGTGTTCGGCACCTTCGCCGTCGGCGTCTACGGCGGCTATTTCACTGCCGCCCAGGGCATTTTGCTGGTCGGCCTGATGGGGGCACTGCTGCCCGAATCGGTGCAGCGGATGAACGCCGCCAAGAATCTGCTGGCCCTGGTGGTGAATGTGGTTGCGGCGGTTGCCTATACGTCGGTGGCGTTCGGCCGGATCAGCTGGGCGGCGGCCGGGCTGATCGCGGTGGGCTCGCTGGTCGGCGGGCTGCTCGGCGCCCGGTACGGGCGCCGGCTGTCCGGCGGCGCGCTGCGGGCCATCATCGTGGTGGTGGGGCTGATCGGGCTCTACCGCCTGCTCGCGGTGGCATGACGAAACAGCCGCTGCAGCAACGGTTTTGGTGCTACCCGGTGCTCACCAGCGGTCGGCGCCGGACAGCGCGGAGTCGACCGTGGGGTAGATCGGCAGGATGTCCGACAGCCCGCACGCGTCGATGATGCGGCCGACGATCGGTTCGCAGCTCACCAGCCGCAGGTCGATGCCGCGCTGTCGGCAGCGTTTCGCCTCGTCGGTGAGCACGGCGAACGCGCAGCACCCCATGAACTCCAGGCCGGTGACGTCGACCACGAACGGCCCAGGCGTGGTGACGACGCCGGCGGCCTCGCTGACCAGGTGGCGCCAGGTGTCCTCGTTGCACGCGTCGATCTCGCCGCCCGCATAGATCAGCACCGCGGAGCCGCTGCGCGCGGTCGTCGCCCGCAGTGTGCTGTTGGGGTCGCCCAGTTCGTAGACGAGTTTGGTGCTCAGCGTCAGGTGCGTGGCGGACATCGGTTCCACAATGACTGAATTCATGATGGACCCCCTAATCGACAGGCGCGGGAGCGCCTCGAATGGATGCCCGTCCTTCTGTCTGAAGACAGACTGTTCGCCTAGGCGAATTTCTTTTGTATAACGAGACAGGGCGGTCTGTCTACGGGTCCTGACCTAAGAGTACGGTAAGGCTCGTATGACAACTCCGGATGCCGGATCGTCCGGCGCCTCGGCACGTGAACGCGTCCTGACCGCGGCATATGAGCTGTTCAGCCGGCGTGGGATCCGCGCGGTGGGCACCGACGAAGTGATCGCCCGGGCCGGTGTCGCCCGGGCGACGCTGTACCGCCATTTCGCGACGAAGAACGACCTGGTGCTGGCCGTGCTGCAGCGTCGCGAGGAGCTGTGGACGTACGGGCTGATCGAGGAGCAGTCCCGGCTGCGCGGCGCCACGCCGGAGGAGCAGCTGCTGGCGATCTTCGACGTGATGGACGAGTGGTTCCGGCAGGGCGACCGGTACGAGGGCTGCTCGTTCATCAACGTGCTGCTCGAGCTGGGTCCGGAGCATCCGGCCGGGAAGGCCTGCATCGCCCACATCGACCGCGTCCGCGACATCGTGCGCCGCCGCGCGGTGGCGGCGGGGTTGACCGACGTCGAGGACTTCGCGTCGTCCTGGCACATCCTGATGAAGGGCGCCATCGTGCTGGCCGCCGTCGGCGACCTCGACGCCGCGCGGCGCGCCCGCCGGATGGCCCGCACCCTGATCGAGGAACACCGGCCGCCGCTGGTGTCCGACACCGGCGAGGCGGTGTAGTCAGACCGGGTCGGTCGCGGTGTTGCCGGTCTTGCGGTAATGCTCGGCCTCCAGCTCGGCGATCGCCCGGGAGGTGCGCTCCCGCAACAGGATTGCCGCCGTCAGCCCGGCCACCACGGCGACCACCAGCCCGATCCAGGAGAACCGCTCCAGCCAGCGCTCGGCGGCCACCCCGGCGAAATAGACCAGCGCGGTGGTGCCGCCCGCCCAGCAGATGGCGCCGGAGACGTTGGCCGCCAGGAACCGCGGGTAGTGCATCTTCAACGCGCCGGCCAGCGGCCCGGCCAGGATCCGCAGCAGCGCGATGAAGCGGCCCAGGAAGACGGCCCGCGCGCCCCACCGGTTGAACAACTTCTCGGCCAGCGCGACGTGTCCGGGACCGAAGTGTTTGGGAAACCGCCGGCCGAGCCGCTCGAACAGCGGCATGCCGAACCGCCGCCCCACCGCGTAGCCGATCGAATCGCCGATCACCGCCCCGATCACCGCGGCGACGCCGACACCGAGCGGATTGACGGCCAGGTCGTGATGCGACGACATCAGCGCCGCGGTGACCAGCACGATCTCGCCGGGCAGCGGAATGCCCAGGCTCTCGATCCCGACCACACCGCCGACCACCAGATAAACCGCGAGCGGCGGGATCGAGTGCAGCAAGGGCTCCACGTTCATGCGTCAAGGATGCCTGATGCGCTGCCCACGCCCTGCAGCCGCGGACGTTTGGGCTCGCGCCCGTCGTACGACGAGAGGCCGCGCAGCCGCCGCCAGACCCACGGGACGAAGCTGTCCTGCGTCCAGCGCCACTGCTCGTAGGCGCCGGCCGCGACCGAACGCCGGGCCCGCTGCTGCCCGCCCAGGGCCCAATCATGGCTGCTGTCAGGCAGATTCAGCGCCTCGGCGGCCGCGGCCGCGAACAAGATGTGCCCCTTGGTCGAGGCGTGCACCCGGTCGACGGCCCAGGTGTCCAACTCCCGCATCGACGGTGCGCTGTACAGGTCGACCAGCCGGAACCCGTGCCGGTTCGCGGCCGCCCGAATGACCGCGTTGATCCGGGTCAGCCGCCCGGCCACCAGCCGGCCCAGCGGCAGGAACTGCGCGACGTTCGGAAAGGTCGTCGTCACCACCGTCGCGCCCGATCCGGCCAGCGCGGCGTAGATGTGGTCCAGGTCGGTCAGGGCCGGGCCGAACGAGCGCCCGGGCTGGATGACGTCGTTCATGCCGGCGCACACCGTGATCAGGTCCGGCCGCATACCCAGGGCCGCCGGGACCTGCTCGGCCAGCACGTGGCCGATCCGTTTGCCGCGGATCGCGAGGTTGGCGTATTGCAGCCCGGGATACGCCGAATCCAGCATCGCGGCGAGGCGGTCGGCGAATCCGAGCAGGCCGGTGCTGTCGTCGCCGTCCCACAGGCCCTCGGTCTGGCTGTCGCCGATGGCGACGTAACGGCGGTATCCAGGGTGAATGGCCCCGCTCACGAAGCCGAGAATAACGCGAAGCAGGGCCGGCGACTGGTTACCGTGGAGCCATGCCAGCCAAGCGTGCGCGAGTCGCCGGGCCAGCCGCGGCCGCGCCGGCCGTCGATTCGCTTGCGCCGCAGTATCCGATCGAATCGGTCGACAACGCGCTCAAGCTGTTGCTGCTGCTGGGCGAGCAACCCGAGATCCGGTTGAGCGAGGCCACCCGCTATCTGGGTGTGGCGTCCTCGACGGCGCACCGGCTGCTGGCGATGCTGGCCTACCGCGGATTCGTCCGGCAGGACCCGGTGTCCAAGGCGTATCTGCCCGGCCCGTCGCTGACCGGGGTGGCGTTCGCCATCTTCGGCCGCCTCGACATCGCGCGATCGGCCGCGCCCATCATGCGCGCGCTCAGCGAGCAGCTGCGCGAGACGGTGCACGTCGGCATGCTCGACGGGGCCAGCGTGCGGTTCGTCGCCGCCGTCGAGGGCCCGGCCGCGGTGCGGGTGGCCTCCCGGCTGGGCCGCGCCATGCCGGCGCATTGCACCTCGACGGGCAAGGTGATGCTGGCCCAGTTGTCCGCGGCCGAACTGCGGGCGCTGCTGCCGCGCGAGCGGCTCAAGCGCATCACCGCGCATTCCCTCGGCAGCCGCGCCGCGCTGGAGGCCGAGCTGGCCGCGATCCGCGAGCGCGGCTACGCCACCAACCGGGAGGAGAGCGAGGAGGGTGTCGCGTCGGTCGCCGTGCCGATCCCCACCCGCGCGCCCGGGCTGCGGCTGGCCCTGAACGCCGCCGCCCCGCAGAACCGGCTGGACGCCGCCCGCTACCCCGCGGTGGCCGCCGCACTTGTGGCCGCCGCCAAGGAGATCGGCGATCAGCTCGGCTAGCCTCCGATCCGCGCCACCTCGTGCCGCCAGGCCGCCTCGGCGGTGAACGCCGGCCCCAGGTCCGGCAGGTCGTCCCAGTCGGCGTCGGCGATGTCGCGCAGCGTGCCGCCGGCCGCGCGCACCCGCAACGACATCCGGGCCAGCGCGTCGACGCTGATCGCCTGCAGCACCGCCTGGGGCACGGTGGCGGCGGCGCTGGTGATGCCGTGCCCGCGGCAGATCACCACCGGCCGGCCGCGCATCGCTGCCACCATGTCCCGGGCCAGCCGCGAATCGCGGATCAGCACGGCGCGTTCGTACACCGGCACGCCGCCGCGGGCCAGCCGGGCGCCGGGAATGTCGTGGGCGCCGTAGATCGGCCGCAGGGTGATGCCGGCCAGGTCGGCGGCGACCACGGCCGGTGGGTGCAGGTGTGCGACGGCGGTGTGCCGCGGGTCGGCCAGCATGGTCTCGACGTGGATCGGCAGTTCGTTCGGCACCCGGTAGCCGTCGAGTTCGCCTGGGGCGCCGGCGGTTCCGTCGAACCGGACCAGCCGGATGTCGCCGGGCCGGGTGAACGCCACCCCGTCGTCCGTGTCGCTGCGGCAGCGCACCAGCAGGCGCTCGTCGTCGATCCGCAGGCTCACATGCCCGAGGATGCCGTCGACCAGGCCGCGGGCCGCCGCCACCCGGCAGCCCTGCGCCACCAGGGCGCGCTGCTCGTCCAGCCGGCCGCTCACCGCGGCGTCCCCAGCCCGAATCCGCCGTCGGGCCTTACGGTTTCGCCGGTGATGCCGCGGGACCGGTCGGAGGCCAGGAACACGAAACTCCAGGCATGGTCGGCGCCGGACAGCGCGACCCGCAGGGGAGTGCGGGCGGCCACCTCGGCCGCCCGGTCCGGGGCGTCGTCCAGGCGGGTGCCCTGCAGCCCCAGGCTGGCCAGGCCGCGCAGGTCGGTGCCCAGCGTGCCGCCCGGGGCCACGCCGTTGACCCGGATTCCCGGCGCCAGTTCGTGCGCCAACGCCGAAACCAGCCCGCGCACCGCGAATTTGGACGACACGTAGAGCACCCCGCCGCGGCCCGGATAGAACGACGACGCGGACTCGGTCAGCACGATCGAGGAGGCACCGGCGGCCCGCAGCGCGGGCAGCGCCGCCTTGACCGACTGCAGGTGGCTCAGCACGTTGGTGCGAAACATCTCGTCGAACGCGTCGGCGAGCGCGCCCGCGTCGATGTCGGCCACCCCGCGGTAGAAGTCGAACACCCCGACGCAGTTGACCAGGGTGTCCAGCCCGCCGAAGGTGTCCACCGCGAGCGCCACGGCCCGTTCGTTGGCCTCGCGGGTGGTGGCGTCGCCCTCGGCGACGGCCACCTCGGGCAGCTGCCGGCGCAGCCGGTCGCACTTGTCGCTATCGCGTTCCAGCGCAGCGACTTTCGCGCCCTCGGCGGCGAAGGCGTCGACGACGGCGCGCCCGATTCCCGACCCCGCGCCGACGACGAGGGCGCGCTTGCCGTCAAGCCAGCCGGTCATCGCCGTCCTCCGGTTCGTCGGGCAGCAGCGGCGCCTGGCCGTTGCCCACCATGGCGGCCAGCGTGCGGGGGTTCTGCCAGGTCAGCGCCTCGACCTCCAGCGGGTCCAGGGTGATCGAGCGCCCGGTCTTGGGGGCGCTGATCAGCAGCCGCGACCCGTTGCGGGTCTCGACCCGCTGCACCCGCACCTCGGTGAATTCGTTGCCGAGGGTGATGGGTTCGCCGACGGGATTCACAAAAACACCGCCAGGTTCTGCATCCGCAGCACCGACTCGTCGACGAAGATGCTGCGGCGGGCCAACTTCCAGCGATCCTCAGACCAGCGCAGCACGTCCTCGCGGCCGCAGGACACCAGGGCGCTCTCGTTGACGTCGCCGCGGCTGCGGAACAGCAGCTCGGCGGACTCGACCAGCAGGTGCCGGTCGTCCTCGACGAAGGTGCGCACGTTGGTGACGAAATGCCGCAGCCGCGACGGCGGATCCTCGGTCCAGGCGTGCTCGGTGGCGAACCGCGCGACCCGCTGGCTCAGCGAGTACTTGTCCTCGTCGAAATGCGCCATCCCCGGGCTGGTGTCGAACCCCGCGCCGCGCGCGGTGGTCACCCGCACCGGCATGACGTAGCGGACGTCGTCGGTCAGCGTGTCCAGCCACGCCTGGTAGTGCTGGGCGTCGAGCAGGTAGGCCTCGTCCACCAGGAACTGGTGCGCCTGCAGGTGCCGGGCATCGTCAAAGGGCAGGCAGGTCAACGGTTTTCGCATGCGTCGCCTTCCTGCAGATAGTCGGCCCACATGGCCAGCAGCGCCCGCTGGTTGTGCTCGTTGTAGCCGACCTGCGCGCGTCCGGGGCCGTGGAAAGCGCTGGGCGCCAGCGCCTCGACGACCGGGCGGCCGTCGTCGTACAGGCCCATCCGGCTGTTCAGCAGCAGCCGCCGCGCCATCGACCCGCCCGCGGTGGTGGTCAGCGACACCCAGTTCTCCACATCGTCCTGCTCGAACATGCCGGTGGACCCGAAGCACATCAGATACGCCTTGTACGAATCCTGTTTGTAGTGCGCGGGAGCCGCGGAGTCCACCGCGAACCACGAACACACCTCGGTCTCGTTCTCGCTGATCGGCTGCCACAACCGGATCGAGATGAACGGCAGCGTCTCGTCGTCGCGCCCGTCGCGCACCTTGGGCCAGTTGTGCACGAAACTCAGATTGGGAAAGCAGGTCGCCGCCGAAACCATGAACCCGTCCTCGCCGACCACCCGCTGCTGCCGCGGCGTCCACACCTGTTTGATCCGCCCGATCATCTCGTCGGGGTAGCCGACGTAGCGCATCCGCTCCTCGAAGCCGCCCGGCGGAAGCTTGTAGGTGGTGCCGCCGCCGCGGTGCGCCCAATAGGTAGCGCCGTCCTTGCGCTTCTGGGCCTTCGGCTCGCGGAACAGCCCGATATCGACGATCGAGGCGTGGGTGTGCGGGGTGTGGTACATGTCGCCGGCGAAATTCTCCGCCCCGATCTTCCAGTTCGCCCGGATCCGCCAGCGCTGCGGCCCGCGCAGCTCCACGCCGCCCGCGCTTTGGCGGGTGTAGTAGTCCAGGTAGAACCGGAAGTCGCCGAGAAAATCCTGCAGCGGTGGTGCGGCCGGATCCAGGCTGATGAACAGCAGCCCGTTGTAGCCGGCGAAATTCGGTGCGGGCAAAAGGGTTTGGTCCTTGACGAACCCGTCGTCGCCGCCGTAGGCCTCCCGGTGGAACGGCAATCCGGTGAGCCGGCCGTCGTTGCGGTAGGTCCAGCCGTGATACGGGCAGCGGAAATTGGAGGCGTTGCCCAGCTCCGCGCGGCACACCTGCATCCCGCGGTGCAGGCACATGTTGAACAGGGCCCGCACCCGGCCGTCGGATCCGCGGGTGATGATGAACGAATCGTCGAGCACCCGGCGCACCATGTAGTCGCCGTCGTGCGGAATCTCGGACTCGTGCCCCACGAACGTCCACGCCCGGGCGAACAGCCGCCGCTTCTCCAGCGCGAACAGTTCGGGGTCGTTGTAGATGTGCGCGGGGATCATCCCGCGGCGCACGTTCTCGAGCACCCCGAGCAACCCGCCGTCCGGCCCAGCCATCGCTGCCTCTGTTCTACAGAAATACTTTCCGCTCAGTAGAATCCCGCAGTCGGTAGCGCTGGTCAATCTCCGGGCCCGCGCGCCACCAGCTTTCCGCCAGAATGCTTGGTGCTAATTCACAGGTTGCACGCATCGAAAGCCGCAACGCCGCAGTTACGGTTGTTCACGTCAGCCATCCCGCGCATGTGAGCGCGGCGCGTTAAGGGGTATCCGTTCGGTTCGGCGTGATGATCGCCGTCTGCCTGCCGGCGTGAGAAAGGACTGGTGTCATGGTGGGTCGACCACGAGCGGGTCGATTGCAGAAGGTCGGATCGAAGGTGGTGGCGGCGATCGGCCGCCAGGAGTGGATGGACCGGCCGAGCTACCGGTTCGAACACCTGCTCAGCTTCGCCTACAACGGGCTGGGCAGCGCCCGCAACACCGTCACCAACGCGCTCAACGGGGTCTGGCTCGGTCACCCGGTGCACCCGCCGCTGGCGTCACTGACCAGCGGCGCGCTCGGCACCACGGTGGCGCTGGACGCGCTGAGCGTGCTGCCCGGGCAACCCGCCTCCGAGGTCGTCGACGCCTCCCGGTTCGCCAGCCGCGCGCTCGGGGTGGGCATCCTGGCCAGCCTGGGTTCGGCCGTCACCGGCGTCACCGACTGGCAGCACACCCACGAGGAGGACCGCCGGGTCGGCGCCGTGCACGGCCTGCTCAACGTGGCCGCCACCGCGCTGTACGTGCAGTCGTGGTTCGACCGGCGCCGGGGCCGGCACGGACGCGGCATCCTGCTCACTGCGCTGGGCTACGGCATCACGGTGGCCGGCAGCTATCTGGGCGGGGCGCTGGTCTTCGAGTCCGGCATCGGCATCGACCAGTCCGGCCCGCGGCTGCGCACCTCGGCCTGGACGCCGGTGCTGCCGGCCAGTTCGCTCAACGGCAAACCGGTGCGCGTCGAGGTCGACGGCGTCGGCCTGGTCGTCTGCCAGACCAAGCCGGGCGAGGTCGCCGCGTACGGGGAGTTCTGTCCGCACCTGGCCGCCCCGATGGCCGACGGCTGGCTGGACCGGGGCCGGTTGGTCTGCCCCTGGCACGGCTCGTGGTTCGCCGCCGAGTCCGGCGAGGTGGTGCGCGGGCCGGCGGCGGCGCCGCTGCCGTGCTACCAGGCCCGAGTGGTCGACGGAGTGGTCGAGGTCCGCGGCGAGCAGCAGCCCGCTCCCGGCGGCGCGGTCGGAATCGCAAAAGGAGGAGCCAGTTGAACGCCTACGACGTCTTGAAGGAACACCACATCGTGATCAAGGGCCTCGGCCGCAAGATCAGCGAGGCGCCGGTGAATTCCGAAGAGCGCCATGCCCTTTTCGACGACCTGCTGATCGAGCTCGACATCCACTTCCGCATCGAGGACGACCTGTACTACCCGGCCCTCAAGGAGGCCAGCAAGCTGATCGCCGTCGCCCATGCCGAGCATCGCCAGGTCGTCGACCAGCTTTCGGTGCTGCTGCGCACCCCGCAGAGCGCGCCGAACTACGAGGACGAATGGAACTCCTTCAAGACGGTGCTCGAGGCGCACGCGGACGAGGAGGAACGCGACATGATCCCGGCCCCGCCGCAGGTGCACATCACCGACGCGGAGCTCGAGGAGCTGGGCAACAAGATGGCCGCCAAGATGGAGCAGTACCGCGGCTCGGCGCTGTACAAGATGCGCACCAAGGGACGCGCGGCGCTGGTGCGTTCGCTCTGAGGCCGACGGTCGACCACACCGCCCGCCTGCCGGGTTCGGCGACCGATCGGGAGTAGCCTCACGGCTCATGGACCCCGAGTGTGTCGCTTCTCAGGGCGACATCACCGCGGAGATCGCCGCCATCGCAGCGCAATACCGCGCCGACGACGGGGGCGCCGGCCAGCCGCTGCTGGACTATCCGCCGTACCGGGCCACCATCCTGCGCCACCCCAAGCAACCGCTCGTCGCGGTCGATCCCGAGGCGGCCGAGCTGTGGGCGCCGTGCTTCGGCCGCGACGACGTCGACCCGCTGGACGCCGACCTGACCGCCGGCCATCGCGGCGAGCCGATCGGGGAGCGGGTCGTCGTCGCCGGGCGGGTCGTCGACGAGGCCGGCCGGCCGGTGGCCGGTCAGCTGGTCGAGATCTGGCAGGCCAACGCCGCCGGCCGCTACCGCCACCAGCGCGACCGCCACCCCGCCCCGCTGGACCCCAACTTCACCGGCGCCGGGCGCTGTTTGACCGGGCCGGACGGCTGGTATCGCTTCCTGACCATCAAGCCCGGCCCCTACCCGTGGCGCAACCACCACAACGCCTGGCGGCCCGCCCACATCCATTTCTCGGTCTTCGGAACCGCCTTCACCCAGCGGCTGATCACCCAGATGTATTTTCCCGGCGACCCGATGTTCGAACTGGATCCGATCTTTCAGTCCATCCTGGACCCCGCGGCGCGCCGGCGGCTGATCGCCCACTACGACCACGACCTCACCCAGCCGGAATACGCCACCGGATACCGGTGGGACATCGTGCTGGCCGGCGGCGGGCGAACCCCGACCGGGGCCGGGAATGACTGAAACAGCCTGCACGCCAGGGCAAACCGTCGGCCCCTTCCTGGACCTGGGATTGCCGTATCCCGGCGACGCCCGGTTGGTCGACGTCGGCGATCCGCGGGCCGTCCGGCTGCACGGCACGGTGTACGACGGCGTCGGCGCGGCCGTTCCCGACGCGCTGGTGGAGCTGTGGCAGCCCGACGGCGCGGGACGCATTGTGCGCCAAGCCGGTTCGCTGCGCCGCGATCCCGCGGTGTTCACCGGATGGGGCCGGTGCGCGACCGGCGAGGACGGGGGATACGGGTTCACCACGCTCGCGCCGGGATCGGTGATCGACGGCCGCACGCCGTTCTTCGCGCTCACCGTGTTCGCCCGCGGGCTGCTGAACCGGCTGTTCACCCGCGCCTACCTGCCCGGCGCCGGACCGGACACCGACCCGCTGCTGGCCCGTGTCGCCCCCGAGCGCCGCACCACGCTGCTGTGCGTCGCCGAAAACGGCGGCCGCGCTTACCGATTCGATATCCGCCTGCAGGGACCTGGCGAGACGGTGTTCCTGGCCTACCGGACGGACGAGCGATGACCAACCTGTTGTGGCCGGGGGACCACCGCGCCGGTGAGCACATGACCGACGCCGCGCTGCTGGATGCGATGGTGGCGGTGGAATCGGCGTGGCTGGCCGCGCTGACGGGCGCCGGACTGGCACCGGCCGACTGCGCGGCGGCCGGCCTGCGGAACCTGGTGGCGGGCAACGACTCCGAGACGCTAGCGGTCGGCGCCGAGGACGGCGGCAACCCCGTCATCGGGCTGGTGCGCCTGCTGCGGGAGCGCGCCGACCCGGCCGTCGCGCCGTGGATTCACCGCGGGCTCACCAGCCAGGACGTGCTGGACACCGCCCTGATGCTGGGCGTGCGCGCGCTCGCCGACGACCTGATCGCCCAACTGCGAGAGCAGATCCGGGTGCTGTCCGCGCTGACCGACCGGCACCGGGCCACCCCCATGGTGGCCCGCACCCTCACCCAGCACGCCGCCCCCACCACCTTCGGCGCCAAGGCCGCCGGCTGGCTGAACGGGGTCATCGACGCCTTCGACAATGTGATAGCCCTGGTCACCCCGGTCCAAATCGGCGGCGCGGCAGGAACATTGGCCGCCAGCACCGAACTCGCGGCGCTGCGCACCGGTACCGCCGACCCGGCGGCGGTCTCCGTCGAGCTCGCTCGCGGCACGGCGGCCGCGCTGGGCCTGGCGCCGCGGCCCCCCTGGCACACCGCCCGCGCACCGATCACCGCGGCCGCCGACGCTCTCGTCGGCTGCACCGACAGCTGGGGCCGTATCGCCGCGGACGTCGTCACCCTGGCCCGTCCGGAGATCGGCGAACTCGGTGAGCCGGCGGCCGCCACCCGCGGCGGCTCGTCGTCGATGCCGCACAAGCGAAACCCGGTGTTGTCCATCCTGATTCGCCGGGCGGCCATCGCGGGCCCGCCGCTGGCCGCGACGCTGCACACCGCCGCCGCGCTGGCCGGCGACGAACGCCCGGACGGCGCCTGGCATGCCGAGTGGGACACGCTGCGCACCCTGGGCCGGCGCACCGCCGTGGCCGCATCCCAGTGCACGGAACTGCTGGCCGGGCTGAGCGTGCACGCCGCGCGGATGGCCGAAAACCTCGCAGCCGCAGACGTTTTGGGTGAACAGCGGGCGATCGCCGAGCTGGCCGGCGGCGCACCGTCACCGACCTACTTCGGCGCCGTCGACCGGGTGATCGACGAGACGCTGCGCCGCGCCGCGCGGGTGCGTCCCGAGCGGTGAGCGATCCAGCGTCTCAGTCGGCCACCGCGATCTCGATGGACAGGCACTCGCCCAGGGCGTGCGCGGCCGCCCAGTCGCCGCCGCGCACCGCGCGTTCGAGTTCGTCGACCAGCGGGCTGTCGGCGCCCAGATCGGCCAGCCACGCCGACACCGTCGCCGTGATCTGGTGGGCGGGCACCCGGGCGACATGCCCGCGGTGCAGTCGGTCGGTCAGCTGGTAGATGGTGGCCGTCGGCCTGCGCTGCGGCCAATGAACCATCCATTTCGGTGAATTCATCGTCCCCTCCCCGCTAGCCTCAACGACTCATTCGACTCCGGCGGCACGTCCAACTCTCGAGCACAATAGTACGTGTGTACCATTGCGCCGGTCGTTGTTTTGGCCGTGAAATATCCCGATTTTTTCCGCTCTTCGGTCATCGTGATCGCCCACCTGGTTCTCCCGTCGCGACGAGCGGGCCGATCAGTGCCGCGCCAACGAGGCACGGCCCGCTCGGGCCATGATGCGTTGCAACACGTTGTGCGACAGGTCGCCGTCGTTGGCCACCCGCGCCAGGCCCCGCCGCCGCAAGAACATGTCGAGCCGGCGATCGGGCGACCAATCCGCGTACGTCGAGCCGAGGTAGTGCGACTGCAGGAAATCCGACGCCAACGCATCGAGGTCGGACTCCGTCATTGGACTGGCCCCCATAACCGGCATGCTCCTTTGTTCTCCGCGACCGCCGCAGCCAAGTTACGTCAGGGGGCGTCACTAATCCGTCACGCCGCGATTGCGGAAAGGGCCCAAAGTCGGCCGCGGTCAGCCGGTCTGCGATGCCGTCGGCTTGTGGGCGACGATCGCGACGGCGGCCAGTTGCCTGCGATGTTTGCGGAACGTGCGGCGCATGGTCAGCACCCGCTTGCGGGCGTCGCGGTGCACCAGCACGTTGCGGGCGAACCGCAGCGCCCCGAACAACCCCTCGTCGGAGACCAGCCGGCGCGGCTGCAGCAGCGCCATCGGCGCGGTCGCGACGTGATCGACCACCAATCCGTGCTCGGCCAGCAGCGCCGACCATTCCGCAACGGTCAACGGACGGGCGTTCACCTTGATGGCCCGGGCCAGCGCCCGGCGGATGTCGGTGCTGACCTCCTCGGAGACGGTGTCCGGCGTCAGCGCGAGTTCGTGGATGGCGTAGCGGCCGCCCGGGCGCAGCACGCGCGCCGCCTCGGCGACGATCGCCCGCTTGGCCGCATCGCCCTGCATGGTCAGCATCGCCTCGCCGATGACGACATCGCCGCTGGCGTCGGGCAATCCGGTGTCGGCCGCGTCGGCGACCCGCACGGTGGCGTTGTGCGCACCGAGATCGCAGAGCACGCCGCGCACCACGTTGGCCGCATCGGGGTCGGCCTCGGCGCCCACGTAGGAGCGCGGCGCCCGGGCCACGATCTCGGTGGCGGTGCGGCCCAGGCCCGGCGCCAGCTCGACGACGTCGGCGCCGGTCAGTTGCGCGTGGGACAGCAGGGTGCGGGTCAGCTCGACACCGCCGGGCCGCAGTACCCGTTTGCCGAGCCGCGCCAGCAGCCAATGCCCGGCCACCGCCTCGTCGGCGCGGTGCGACCCGGGGAGCGGAGGTTCGGAACCTGTGCGAAGTTCGTTGGCGGCCATGGATTCTCCGACGCTGAGGCTAGTTTTTACAAGATTGATTGTGTAAACTCTAGCGCATGACCTACGTGATCGGGAAGCCATGCATCGATGTGATGGACCGCGCTTGCGTCGACGAGTGTCCGGTGGATTGCATTTACGAGGGCGGCCGGGCGCTCTACATTCATCCCGACGAGTGCGTCGACTGCGGCGCGTGCGAGCCGGTGTGTCCGGTGGAGGCGATTTACTACGAAGATGACCTGCCCGAGGACCTCAAACCGCACCTGGCCGACAATGAAGCGTTCTTCGCCGAAACGCTGCCGGGCCGCGACGCGCCCCTGGGATCCCCGGGCGGGGCGGCCAAGCTGGGCCCGCTCGGCGTCGACACCCCGCTGGTGGCAAGCCAGCCCAGTGCCGCCCATTCGGACGGCTCCTGACCGACGAGGAGCGTGGGGGACCCGTTGACCAAGTCACGGAAGTTGCTGGCCCCCTCGGCCGGGGAATCGGCCGGCCGCCGGCGCGCGGTGCTGCGGTTGCTGCGCGCCTCGCCCGAGCCGATGAGCATCGCCGGGATCGCCGACGTGCTGGGCGTGCACCCCAACACGGTGCGCTTCCATCTGGACAGCCTCGTCGCCGACGGCCAGGTCGAGCACGTCGAGCTGGACCGCAAGGGGCCCGGCCGCCCACCGCTGATGTTCCGGGCGGTGCGGCAGATGGACCGCGGCGGGACGCGGCACTACCGGCTGCTGGCCGAGATCCTGGCGAAGGCCTTCGCCGCCGAAACCGATCCCGCGCCCAAGGCGCTGGCCGCCGGCCGGGCCTGGGGGCAGCAGCTGGACGCCGAACGGCGTCGGCTGCCGCGGGACGCGGCCGGCGCCGAGCAGGCCATCGCCCAGCTGGTCGACGTGCTCGACGAGCTCGGCTTCGCACCCGAGCGCCGGGTGATCGACGGAGAGCAGCAGGTCGGCCTGCGGCACTGCCCGTTCCTGGAATTGGCCGAGAACTCCTCGAATGTGGTGTGCCCGGTGCATCTGGGCCTGATGCAGGGGGCCATGGAAAGCTGGGGCGCGCCGGTCTCGGTGGACCGGCTCGACCCGTTCGTCGAGCCGGACCTGTGTCTGGCTCACCTGACGCTGCAAGGGGCGGACAGATGAGCACCGGAACCGCGATCGCCGTCGCGCTCACCTTCGTCTGGCTCGGCATGGTGCTGGCCATATCGTTCCTGGAGGCGCCGCTGAAGTTCCGGGCGCCCAACGTGACCCTGCAGATCGGGCTGGGCATCGGGCGCTTGGTCTTTCGCGCGCTCAACACCGTCGAGGTGGTCTTCGCCCTCGTCATCGGCGCGATCGTGGTGGCCGGCCCCACCCGGGCGGGCGTCGCGGTGGCCATCGGCGTGGCCGTCGCCGCCCTGGCCGTCCAGCTGGTGGCGGTCCGGCCCGCCCTGACCCGCCGGTCCGACCGGGTGCTGGCCGGGGACGACGGACCTCGCTCCCGGGCCCACTACGGCTACGTCGCGCTGGAGGCGGTCAAGGTGGTCGCGCTGATCGCGGCGGGGATACTGCTACTGAGCGGTTGACGGCCAACCCTCAAGGCGAAGGCCTTGCGACTTCGAAGGACCCGATTATGGATTCCGTCTCGTTGACCGACCTTGCGGCCGAAAAGCTCGCCGAGGCAAAACAATCGCACAGCGGGCGTGCCGCGCACACCATCCACGGCGGGCACACCCACGAGCTGCGGCAAACCGTGCTCGCGCTGCTGGCCGACCACGACCTGTCCGAACACGACAGCCCGGGCGAGGCCACGCTGCAGGTGCTGCAGGGTCATGTGCGGCTGACCACCGGCGGCGACGCTTGGGAGGGCAGGGCCGGCGAGTATGTCGCCATCCCGGCCGAACGGCACGCCCTGCACGCGGTGGAGGACTCGGTGGTCCTGCTGACCGTGCTGAAAACCATCCCGTCGGCGCACTAGCCGGCCATGTTGTCCACACCCTGGTCCGCGGGTTTCGGCCTGCGGGTACCCATCGTCAACGCCCCGATGGGCGGGGTCGCCGGCGGCCGGCTGGCCGCGGCGGTCACCGCCGCCGGTGGCCTGGGCATGGTCGGGATGGGCAGCGTGGCCACCCGGCGGCTGCTGGCCGAGCAGTTGCAATACGTCGACGGCCGGTTCGGGATCGGGCTGGTCGACTGGGTGATGCGCAACGAGGCGGGACTGCTCGAGGACGCCCTGGCCGCCCGGCCCGCCCTGCTGTCGGTCAGTTTCGGCACCGACTGGTCCTGGGTCGCCAAGGCGCACGACGCCGGAATCCCCACCGTCACACAGGTTTACGACAGCCTCGGCGCGCGGCAGGCGGTCGACGCCGGCGTCGACATCCTGGTGGCGCGCGGCTCGGAGGGCGGCGGGCACGGCGAGGTCAAGCTGGGGCTGCTGCCGCTGCTCGACGCCGTGCTGGACGCCGTCTCGGTGCCGGTGCTGGCCGGCGGCGGCGTCGCCTCGGCGCGCAGCCTGGCCGCGGTGCTGGCCGCCGGCGCCAGCGGGGCGTGGGTGGGCACCCGGCTGTCGGCCTGCCCGGAGGCGCTGACCGCCGACGGCAACCGGCGGGCCCTGGTCGAGGCCGCCGAGACCGACACCGCCGTCACCCGGGCCTTCGACGTCGCCAAGGGGTTGCCCTGGCCGGCCCGGTTCCCGTCCCGGGTGCTGGCCAACGACTTCGTCGAGCGGTGGACCGGCCGGGAGGAAACGCTGGACGCCGGGGCCTGCGAGGAGTTGGCCGCCGCGATCGCCGCCGGGGACTGCCGGGTCGCGCCGGTGGATGCCGGCCAGGGGGTGGGGATGATCCGCAATGACGCGACGGTCGCGGAGGTCATCGACGAAATGTGCAGTGGCGCAGAGCAATTGCTGTCCCGCTGGGGCTCGTGACCCTCGTAGCCCTGTTGTCACCCTCCGTCGTTACGCTGGCGTGACGCTCGGCGGCGGTCGCCACGCTGGTGTGACGCTCGGCGACGAAACCGCGGTGGCTACACCGCGCGCAGGTAGCGCCGGGCGATGACGCGCTGACCGACCCGCAGCACCGGCCCGCCGGCCCTGGCCCACCAGGTCGCGGGCCGGGAGAACGCCGTCACCTCCGCGTACACCGCGGACGTGGCCGGGTTGTGGCGGACCACGAAGCGTTCCTCGCCGGACTCCGGATGGCCCGGCAGCGTGCCGTAGCCGAAGCCGCGGATGTCGGGTTCGTCGACGACGTAGACGACGCGGCAGGGGGCGGGCACAAACCCCAGCCGCACCACCACCACGGCGTCGACGACGGCCACCTCGGAGCTGGCCTGCACCCGCAGCCCCGAGCCGCGCTGCATGCCCCAGCGCAGCACCGCCCCGGCGGCCTGCTCGAAACGCGCTGCGCCCGTACCGATTTGGCGCTCGACGTGTTGATGGTGATATCCGGCGGGCAGGTCGCCGGAGGCCGTCGCCCCCACCTCGGAGTAGGTCAGCGGCAGTTCCTCGAGCGCTCGTAGGTCCACCCGGCCAGCTTGCCACGCCGGGGCGCGCGGCGAGGTTCGGCGGGTACGGTCGGAGGGGTGAGCGCGCCACAGACTATTGCCCAGGCATCCGGAACGTTGACCCTCGGCGGCGACCTGACCGTCAACCGCCTCGGCTTTGGGGCGATGCGGTTGACCGGCGCGGGGGTGTGGGGCCCGCCCGCGGACCGCGACGAGTGCGTCCGGGTGTTGCGGCGGGCCGTCGAACTCGGGGTGAACTTCATCGACACCGCCGACTCCTACGGCCCGTACGTGTCCGAGGAGATCATCCGCGAGGCGCTGCACCCGTACGACGGCCTGGTGATCGCGACCAAGGCGGGGCTGCTGCGCACCGGCCCCGACATCTGGATCCCGTTGGGCAACCCCAGTTATCTGCGCCAGGAATGCGAGATGAGCCTGCGCCGGCTGGGCACCGACACCATCGACCTGTTCCAGCTGCACCGCATCGACCCCAACTTCCCGCTGCAGGATCAGGTGGGCGAGCTGCTCACCCTGAAAAACGAGGGCAAGATCCGCCACATCGGGCTGTCGGAGATCACGCCCGATCAGCTCGCCGCGGCCCAGCAGATCACCGAGATCGTGTCGGTGCAGAACATGTACAACGTGACGGCCCGGCGCGCCGAGCCGCTGCTGGACGCCGCGACCCGGCAGGGCATCGCCTTCATCCCGTGGTTCCCGTTGGCGGCCGGGCCGCTGGCCGCGCCCGACGGCCCGCTGCAGCGCATCGCCGCCGAGCACGACGCGACGCCGTCGCAGCTGGCGTTGGCCTGGTTGCTGAAACGCTCGCCGGTGATGCTGCCCATTCCGGGGACCTCCAAGGTGGCGCACCTGGAGGAGAACGTGGCCGCCGCCCGGATCACGCTGTCCGACGAGGAATTCGAGGCGCTGTCGACGGCCGGGACCCAGCAGACGGTGTAGCCGGCGCGCGAAACCGCGCCCGCCGGGCAATACGGTGTGGTGGTGGCCGAACATCAACGACACCCCGGCGGTGGGTTCAATCCGCCCGAACCGACCACCAAGGGCGGGCCCGACTACGGCCGGTTCATCGACGCCGTGCGCGCGCTGCAGGATCACGCTCGCGCCGTCGACGCCCCCGACGAGGTGATCACCCAGGCCGCCGACCAGCTGGAGAAGGTGTCGGCGCTGCTGGCGCCGTTCGACGCCGACGAGTGGGCGTCGCCGTCGGGCCGGCGGATGGATCTGCCGATGCGCGGCAACATCCTGACCATCCCGATGTCGGCCCAGAAGGGTGCGGACGGCCGCATGCACGGCCGGGCCCGCTTCGCCCGCTTTCACTTGGGCCGCAACGGCGCCGTGCACGGCGGGTCGCTGGGGATGCTGTTCGACACCGTGCTGGGCCTGACCGCCTCGGTGCTCACCGGCAGCCGGCGCCAGCGCACCGCCTACCTCAAGATCGACTACCGCAGCATCGTCCCGATCGAGACCGAGCTGCAGTTCGACGCCGGCGTCGACCGGGTGGACGGGCGCAAGATCTTCGTGTCCGGCCGGCTGACCCACGGCGAGCGGTTGCTGACCGAGGCCGACGCGCTGTTCGTGTCGCCCCGCGGCCCGGTGCTCGCGGGTTTGCCCGGGATCCGTGGCTGGCAGGAGGACCTGTACCGCGACCTGCACCGGCATCCG
Source organism: Mycobacterium timonense (assembly GCF_025821985.1). Lineage (NCBI taxonomy): Bacteria > Bacillati > Actinomycetota > Actinomycetes > Mycobacteriales > Mycobacteriaceae > Mycobacterium > Mycobacterium timonense. Next base: position 132,556 of record NZ_JACKSY010000065.1, read on the forward strand.
GAACTGTCACACCAGGAACACCGCACCGCGGCGGTGGTGGCCGAGCGGCTGCGCGGCTTCGGTTACGACGTGCACGAGGGCGTCGGAGGCACCGGCGTGGTCGGGGTGCTGCGCAACGGCACCGGCCCGGCCGTCCTGCTGCGCGCCGACATGGACGCGCTGCCGGTGCGCGAAGACACCGGCCTGCCGTACGCCAGCGCCGTCACCGCCACCGACCCGCGCGGCGACGAACGGCCCGTCATGCACGCCTGCGGGCACGACATCCACGTCACCTGCCTGCTGGGCGCCGCGTCGCTGCTCGCCGGGGCGCGCGAACACTGGCGCGGCAGCCTGGTCGCGGTCTTCCAGCCCGCCGAGGAGCTCGGCGACGGCGCGCGCCGCATGGTCGACGACGGGCTGGCGAGGCTGGTCGGTCACGTCGACGTCGCCCTGGCCCAGCACGTGCTGCCGTTTCCGGCCGGCCAGATCGTCACCCGATCGGGGCCCTTCATGGCCACCGCCGACAGCATGCGGGTCACGGTGTACGGCCGGGGCGGCCACGGGTCGATGCCGCAGACGACCGTCGATCCCGTCGTGCTCGCCGCCATGATCGTGATCCGGTTGCAGACCGTCGTCTCGCGCGAGGTGGCGCCCACCGAGACCGCGGTGCTGACGATCGGCAGGATCGAGTCGGGCGCCAAGAGCAACGTGATCGGCGACCACGCGGTGCTGGAGCTGAACCTGCGCACCTTCAGCGGCCGGACCCGCGACCGGATGCTCGACGCGGTCCGGCGCATCGTCACCGCCGAATGCCAGGCGTCCGGGTCTCCGCGGGACCCCGAGTTCGAGATGATGAACCACTTCCCGGCCACCGACAACGACCCCGCGGTCACCGCGCGGGTGCGGGCGGTGTTCGCCGAGCATTTCGGCGACCGGGCGACGGAGATTCCCGCGCAGACCGGAAGCGAAGACTTCAGCAACATCGCCACCGGGCTCGACGCGCCGTACAGCTATTGGGGTTTCGGGGGAGCCGACCCCGGCGCGTATCGGCGCGCCGAGGCGGCGGGCCGGCTGGCCGAGGACATCCCCGTCAACCACTCCGGGAGGTTCGCCCCCGTCATCCAGCCCACCCTCGACACCGGCACCGAGGCGCTGACCGTCGCCGCGCTGGCCTGGCTGGCCCCTAGCGCGTCCTGAAATCAACTGGGGCTCAACGCTTTTGACTGCGTCGGGGGGATCGCGGCAACCCCATCGGCAGCATGCTCTCCTCGTGGTCAAGTTCGCGTTCGATCGCGCGCAGGCTCTGGTCGGGCAGCATGCCCGCGTCGCGCCAGCGCACGAGTTCGTCGCGCTGGGCGTCGATGGCCACCCGGCGCAGCCCCACGGCGGCCTCGTAGGCGGGGGCGGCGGGCAACTCGTCGACGTCCGACAACAGGGTGAGCCGGTGTTCGTAGCGCTCCAGCTGCGCCGACAACTGTTGGCGCACACCGTCGATCACCCGGGGATCGACGTCGGCGCCGTCCTCGGGGTCCAGCGAGTCGAGCCGGTCCAGGGCGGCCCGCAGCGCGGCCGCCCGGGCCCGGTTGCGCAGCCGCAGCTCGTCGGTGGTCTTGGCGCGCAGGCCCAGGGCGCGCACCAGCGGACCGAAGGTGACACCCTGTCCGATCAGCGTCACCAGCACCACCACCAGGGTGCAGAACAGCAGCAGGTCGCGGTCGGGAAACGGCGCGTTGCCCTCGGTCAGCACCGGCACCGCGAAGATCGCGGCGAGGCTGACCACGCCGCGGGTGCCGGCCCAGCTCAGCACGACGATCTCGCGGCCGCTGAGCCGCTCGCGGGTGCGCTCGGGCCGCGGCTCGGCGTCATCGGTCGCCGAATCGTCAACGTTGCCCAGCCGGGTGTGCAGCGACCGGGGCAGCGACTGGGTGAGCAGCAGCCACAGCGGCCGGACCAGCAGAACCACCGCGACGGTCACCCCGACCGCCACCAGGATCGTCGACAACGCGTAGCCGCCCAGCTCGTCCAGGATCACCGGCACCTGATGGCCGATCAGCAGGAACACCACGCCCTCGAGCAGGAAGTTGACCAGCCGCCAGACGGCGCGGGTCTGCAGGCGGCTCGCCCCGGATTCCACCCGCGGCGAGTCGTGGCCGACGATCAGCCCGCACACCACGACGGCCAGCACGCCGGAGGCGGACAGCTTCTCGGCGACCAGATAGGTGAGAAACGGCGTGGCCAGCGAGATGGCGTTGGCGGTCAGCACGTCGTGCCGCCACCGGCGCAGCAGGCGCCGGGCGTAGGCGAACACCTGGCCCACCACCAGGCCGCCGACTGCCGCCAGCACGAACTCCCGGATCGCCGACGGCGCCGAGAACGCGGCCCCGCGCGCCACGGTGACGGCGACCGCGAGCGTGGTCAGCGCGGTCGCGTCGTTGAGCAGCCCCTCGCCCTCGATCAGCGTGACGATGTTGAGCGGCAGGCCCTCCTTGCGGGCGACGGCGAGCGCGGCCACCGGATCGGTCGGCGCCACCGCCGCGCCCAGCACCATGCCCACCGCGAGCGTCGCGCCGCCCACGAGCAGGCTGAACGCGACACCGACCGACGCAGCGGTCAGCAGCACGAGGACGACCGACAGGCTGACCACCGTGCGCAGATTGCGGCGGATGCCGACCAGTGACGATTCCAGCGCCGCGTGGTAGAGCAGGGGCGGCAGGATGCAGGTCATCACCACGTCGGGCTCGAGGCCGATGGTCGGCCCCGGCAGCAGCGCCTGCCCGATGCCGACCAGGACCAGCAGCGTCGCGCTGGGCAGGCGGGTGCGCTCGCTGATCCAGTCGACCAGCACGATGACCGCGATGGCGGCGAGCAGCAAGGTCAAAGCCGTCTGCGCGCCCATCGACCTCATTGTGCCGGACCGGACGGTGGCTACTCGACGGCCCTGCTCGCCCTTCGGCCGCCCCGATAGCATGGTCGTCGACCCTGCGAGCCTTGGAGACCGCCACAATGACCGTCCCCGCAACCGATTCCTGGCCAGCCCCGATCCGGGTGCCGGCCGGGACCACCGCCGCCGCCGCGGTGCGCGACGCGGGGCTGCCGGGCCGGGGAGCGCCCGACGCCGTCGTGGTGGTGCGCGACGCCTCGGGCACGCTGCGCGACCTGAGCTGGGTGCCCGACACCGACGCCGAGGTCGTCCCCGTCGCGGCCAACACCGACGAGGGCCGCAGCGTCATCCGGCACTCGGCGGCACACGTGCTGGCCCAGGCCGTGCAGGAGTTGTTCCCGCAGGCCAAGCTGGGCATCGGCCCGCCCATCACCGACGGCTTCTACTACGACTTCGACGTGCCCGAGCCGTTCACGCCGGAGGATCTGGACAAGCTGGAAAAGCGGATGCGCCAGATCGTCAAGGAGGGCCAGCTGTTCTCCCGGCGGGTGTACGAGTCCAAGGAGCAGGCGCGCGCCGAGCTGGCCGGCGAGCCCTACAAGCTGGAACTGGTCGACGACAAGTCCGGTGACCCCGACATCATGGAGGTCGGCGGCGACGAGCTCACCGCCTACGACAACCTCAATCCCCGTACCCGGGAACGGGTTTGGGGTGATTTGTGCCGCGGGCCGCACATCCCGACCACCCGCCACATCCCGGCCTTCAAGCTGACCCGCAGCTCGGCGGCCTACTGGCGGGGCGATCAGAACAACGCCAGCCTGCAACGCATCTACGGCACCGCGTGGGAGTCGCAGGAGGCGCTGGACGACCACCTGCGGCTGATCGAGGAAGCCCAGCGGCGCGACCACCGCAAGCTGGGCAGCGAGCTGGACCTGTTCAGCTTCCCCGACGAAATCGGTTCGGGCTTGGCGGTTTTCCACCCCAGGGGCGGGGTGGTGCGCCGGGAGCTGGAGGAGTATTCGCGGCGCAAGCACATCGAGGCCGGCTACGAGTTCGTCAACACCCCGCACATCACCAAGGCGCAGCTGTTCCACACCTCCGGGCACCTGGACTGGTACGCCGACGGGATGTTCCCGCCCATGCACCTCGACGCCGAATACGACGACGATGGGACGGTGCGCAAGCCCGGGCAGGACTACTACCTCAAGCCGATGAACTGCCCGATGCACACGCTGATCTACCGGTCCCGCGGGCGGTCCTACCGCGAATTGCCGTTGCGGCTCTTCGAATTCGGCACCGTGTACCGCTACGAGAAGTCCGGCGTGGTGCACGGGCTGACCCGGGCGCGCGGGTTCACCATGGACGACTCACACATCTTCTGCACCCGCGAGCAGCTGCACGGCGAGCTGGCTTCGCTGCTGCGGTTCGTGCTCGAGCTGCTGGGCGACTACGGGTTGACCGACTTCTACCTGGAGCTGTCCACCAAGGACCCGGACAAGTTCGTCGGCTCCGACGAAATGTGGGAGCAGGCCACCACTTCGCTGGCCGACGTGGCCGCCGAGTCCGGCCTGGAGCTGGTGCCCGATCCGGGCGGGGCGGCGTTCTACGGCCCGAAGATCTCGGTGCAGGCCCGCGACGCGCTGGGCCGCAGCTGGCAGATGTCGACGATCCAGGTGGACTTCAACTTCCCGGAGCGATTCGAGCTGGAATACACCGCGTCCGACGGCACCCGGCAGCGGCCGGTGATGATCCACCGCGCGCTGTTCGGGTCGATCGAGCGGTTCTTCGGCATCCTGACCGAGCACTACGCGGGCGCGTTCCCGGCCTGGCTGGCGCCGGTGCAGGCGGTGGGCATCCCGGTCGCCGACGAGCACGTGCCCTACCTGGAAAGCGTTGCCGCACAGCTGAAGTCGCACGGGGTGCGGGTGGAGGTGGACGCCAGCGACGACCGGATGGCCAAGAAGATCGTGCACCACACCGCGCAGAAGGTGCCGTTCATGCTGCTGGCCGGCGACCGGGACGTGGCCGCGGGGGCGGTCAGCTTCCGGTTCGGCGACCGCACCCAGATCAACGGCGTGCCCCGCGACAGCGCGGTCGACGCGATCGTCAAGTGGATCGCCGACCGCGAGAATTCCGTCCCCAGCGCCGAACTCGTGAAAGTGTCCAGTGGTGAGTGATCCCGAACAGGCCGAGCAGGACGCCGAGCGCACCATCCTGGACCGCGGTGTCGGCGAGCAGGACCACCTGCAGCGGTTGTGGACGCCGTACCGGATGACCTATCTGGCCGAGGCGCCGATGAAGCGCGGCCCCAACTCGTCGGGCAAGAGCGAGCAGCCGTTCACCGACATTCCGCAGCTGACCGACGAGGACGGCCTGGTGGTCGCGCGCGGCGAACTGGTCTACGCCGTGCTCAACCTCTACCCCTACAACCCGGGGCATCTGATGGTGGTGCCCTACCGGCGGGTCTCCGAGCTCGAGGACCTGACCGACGCGGAGAGCGCGGAGCTGATGTCGTTCATACAGAAGGCGATTCGCGTCATCAAAAACGTGTCACGCCCGCACGGGTTCAACGTCGGCCTGAACCTGGGCACCTCGGCCGGCGGGTCGCTGGCCGAGCATCTGCACGTGCACGTCGTGCCGCGCTGGGGTGGGGACGCGAACTTCATCACCATCATCGGCGGGTCGAAGGTGATCCCGCAGTTGCTGCGCGAAACCCGCCAGCTGCTGGCCACCGAGTGGGCCAAGCAGTCGTGAGCCCACACCGCCATGAGTAAGGTGCCGTTTTTATCCCGCGCGGCGTTCGCGCGGCTGACGACTCCCACCGCCCGGGCCTGCCTGCGGCTGGGCCTGACCCCCGACGTCGTCACCGTCGCGGGCACCATCGTGGCGGTGGCCGGGGCGCTGATCCTGTTCCCGATCGGCGAGCTGTTCGTCGGCACGCTGGTGGTCTGGTTCTTCGTGCTGTTCGACATGCTCGACGGGGCGATGGCGCGGGAGCGCGGCGGGGGCACCCGGTTCGGCGCGGTGCTGGACGCCACCTGTGACCGGCTCAGCGACGGCGCGGTGTTCGGCGGGCTGCTGTGGTGGGTGGCCTTCGGCCTGCACGACGAACCGTTGGCGGCGGCCACGCTGATCTGCCTGGTCACCTCCCAGGTGATCTCCTACATCAAGGCCCGGGCCGAGGCCAGCGGGCTGCGCGGCGACGGCGGCATCATCGAGCGGCCCGAGCGGCTGATCATCGTGCTGGTCGGCGCCGGGCTGTCCGACCTTCCCGGCTACCCGCTGCCGTGGGCGCTGCCGGTGGCGATGTGGGCGCTGGCGGCGGCCAGCCTGGTCACCTGCGCGCAGCGGCTGCACACCGTGCGGACCTCGCCGGGCGCCACCGACCGAGGATCGGACGCGCCGTGATGCCCACCCCGCCGGGGATGAGGGCGATCACCGCGCCGGGCCGGCTGGCCGGCCGGCTGGTGGGCGGCGTCGGCGCCGACTGGGCGTACGCGACGGGCTGGATGGCGGTGCGGGCGATGCCGGAGTTCGCCGCCCGCAACGCCTTTGACGCCGCCGCGCGCTACGCGGCCCGCGGCGGCGGCCCCGACCAGCTGCGCAAGAACCTGGCCCGGGTGCTGCGGGTGCCGCCCGCCGACGTCCCCGACGCGCTGATGCGGGCCTCGCTGGCCTCCTACGCCCGCTACTGGCGCGAGGCCTTCCGGCTGCCCAGCATGGACCTGACCGAGCTGGGCCGCCGGCTACAGGACTCGGTGCGCGGCGAGGACAACCTGGACGCCGCGCTGCGCGCGGGACGCGGCGCGGTGATCGCGTTGCCGCACAGCGGAAACTGGGACATGGCCGGCGTCTGGCTGGCCCAATCGCACGGCACCTTCACCACCGTCGCCGAACGTCTCAAACCCGAGTCGCTGTATCGGCGGTTCATCGCCTACCGCGAACGGCTCGGGTTCGAGGTGCTGCCGCTGTCCGGGGGCGAGCGGCCGCCCTTCGAGGTGCTGTGCGACCGGCTGCGGGCCAACCGGGTGGTGTGCCTGATGGCCGACCGCGACCTGACCCGCACCGGTGTGCAGGTCGACTTCTTCGGCGAGGCCACCCGGATGCCGGCCGGGCCGGCGAAGCTGGCCATCGCGACCGGCGCGGCGCTGCTGCCGGTGCACGTGCATTTCGAGGGCGAGGGCTGGCGGTTTTTGATCTACCCGGCGCTGGACTGCAGCAGCGGCGACGTCGGCGCCATCACCCAGGTGCTGGCCGATCACTTCGAGAAGAACATCGCCGCCCACCCCGAGGACTGGCACATGATGCAGCCGCAGTGGCTGGCCGACCTCCCCGACTCCACGCGGGCCCGGTTGAGGGACAGCTGATGCGGATCGGGATGGTCTGCCCCTACTCGTTCGACGTTCCGGGCGGGGTGCAGTCGCACGTCCTGCAGCTGGCCGAGGTGATGCGGTGCCGCGGGCACGACGTCAGCGTGCTGGCGCCGGCCTCGCCGCACGCCGTGCTGCCCGGCTACGTCGTCTCGGCGGGCAAGGCCGTCCCGATTCCCTACAACGGCTCGGTGGCCCGGCTGCGGTTCGGCCCGGCCACCCACCGCAAGGTGAAAAAGTGGCTCGTGGACGGCGATTTCGACGTGCTGCACCTGCACGAGCCCAACGCGCCGAGCCTGTCGATGCTGGCGCTGAACATCGCCGAGGGGCCGATCGTGGCGACGTTTCACACCTCGACCACCAAATCGCTGACCCTGACCGTGTTCCAGGGGATCCTGCGCCCGATGCACGAGAAGATCGTCGGCCGGATCGCGGTCTCCGACCTGGCCCGGCGCTGGCAGATGGAGGCGCTGGGCACCGACGCGGTGGAGATCCCCAACGGCGTCGACGTCGCCTCGTTCGCCTCGGCGCCGCGGCTGGACGGTTTCCCGCGGGCCGGCAAGACGGTGCTGTTTTTGGGGCGCTACGACGAGCCGCGCAAGGGCATGGCGGTGCTGCTCGACGCGCTGCCGCGGCTGGTCGAGCGGTTCGCCGACGTGCAGCTGCTGGTGGTCGGTCGCGGCGACGAGGACCAATTGCGCACGCAGGCAGGCGAATTGGTGAAGCACATCCGCTTCCTCGGCCAGGTCGACGACGCCGGCAAGGCGTCGGCCATGCGCAGCGCCGACGTGTACTGCGCACCCAACCTGGGCGGGGAGAGCTTCGGCATCGTGCTGGTCGAGGCGATGGCCGCCGGCACCCCGGTGGTGGCCAGCGACCTGGACGCCTTCCGGCGGGTGCTGCGCGACGGCGAGGTGGGCGCTCTGGTGCCCGTCGGCGACGGCGACGCGCTCGCCGATGCGCTGATCGCGGTGCTGGAGGATGATGTGCTGCGGGACGGCTACGTGGCCGCCGGGCAGGCGGCCGTCCAGAGCTACGACTGGTCGGTGGTGGCCAGCCAGATCATGCGGGTGTACGAGACGGTCGCCGCGACGGGCGCCAAGGTTGAGGTGGCCAGTTGATGACGTGGGTGATGGTCGGCATCGCGATCCTGGTCGCGGTGCTGGCGGTGGTCGGCGTCTGGGCGTACCGGACCGCCAACCGACTGGACCGGCTGCACGTCCGCTACGACCTGTCCTGGCAGGCGCTCGATGGCGCGCTGGCCCGGCGCGCGGTGGTGGCGCGCGCCGTGGCGATCGACGCCTACGGCGGTGCCTCCGAGGGGCGCCGGCTGGCGGCGCTGGCCGACGCCGCCGAGGCCGCGCCCCGGGCCGCCCGCGAGGCGCGCGAGAACGAGCTGTCGGCCGCGCTGGCCGCCGTCGACCCGGCGTCGCTGCCGGCCGGGCTGATCGCCGAGCTGGCCGACGCCGAGGCCCGGGTGCTGCTGGCCCGCCGCTTCCACAACGACGCGGTCCGCGACACCCTGGCCCTGGCCGAACGGCGCCTGGTGCGGCTGCTGCATCTCGGTGGAACCGCCGCGCTGCCCAGCTATTTCGAGATCGTGGAGCGGCCGCACGCGCTGGCGCACGGCGATCACGGCGTGCTCAACCACCGCACCTCGGCCCGGGTGGTGCTGCTCGACGACCGCGGCGCCGTGCTGCTGCTGCGCGGGTCGGACCCGGCCCTGGCCGGCCAGCCGGCACCCAAGTGGTGGTTCACCGTGGGCGGCGAGGTGCAGCCGGGCGAACGGCTGGCCGAGGCCGCCGCGCGGGAGCTGGCCGAGGAGACCGGCCTGCGGGTCGCGCCGTCCGAGCTGGTCGGACCGGTGTGGCGGCGCGACGAGGTCTTCGAGTTCAACGGCTCGCTGATTGACAGCGAGGAGTTCTACTTCGTCTACCGCACGCAGCGCTTCGAGCCGTCCCGGACGGGCCGAACCGAACTGGAACACAGCTACATCCACGGCCACCGCTGGTGTGACGCTGCCGACATCGCCCAGCTCGTCGCGGCGGGGGAGACGGTGTACCCGCTGCAGCTGTCCGGGCTGCTCACCGACGCGGCCGCGCTGGCCAGCGGCCGCACCCCCGGCCCGCTGCTGTCGATCCGCTGACTCCGCCGGTCAACGCGGGGCCGGGTCGCCTCACTAGACTGGGTCGACAACGTTGAAGGAGATCGAGCAGTGAACACCGCCCATTCACCGGACGGCAGCGGGCGAACCGGGACCGCGCGGGTCAAGCGCGGCATGGCCGAAATGCTCAAGGGCGGCGTCATCATGGACGTCGTCACCCCCGAGCAGGCCAAGATCGCCGAGGGCGCCGGCGCCGTCGCCGTGATGGCCCTCGAGCGGGTGCCCGCCGACATCCGCGCCCAGGGCGGGGTGTCGCGGATGAGCGACCCGGACATGATCGAGGGCATCATCTCCGCGGTCACCATCCCGGTGATGGCCAAGGCCCGCATCGGGCATTTCGTCGAGGCGCAGATCCTGCAGAGCCTGGGCGTGGACTACATCGACGAGTCCGAGGTGCTCACCCCCGCCGACTACACCCACCACATCGACAAGTGGAAGTTCACCGTGCCGTTCGTGTGCGGGGCGACCAACCTGGGCGAGGCGTTACGACGCATCAACGAGGGCGCGGCGATGATCCGCTCCAAGGGTGAGGCCGGCACCGGCGACGTCTCCAACGCCACCACCCACATGCGGGCCATCGGCGGCGAGATCCGCCGCCTGATGTCGCTGTCGGAAGACGAGTTGTACGTCGCCGCAAAGGAATTGCAGGCCCCCTACGAACTCGTCGTCGAGGTGGCCCGGGCCGGCAAGCTGCCGGTCACCCTGTTCACCGCCGGCGGCATCGCCACCCCGGCCGACGCGGCGATGATGATGCAGCTCGGCGCCGAGGGCGTGTTCGTCGGCTCCGGCATCTTCAAGTCCGGCGACCCCGCCCAGCGCGCCGCCGCGATCGTCAAGGCCACCACCTTCTACGACGACCCCGACGTGCTGGCCAAGGTGTCACGCGGGCTGGGCGAGGCGATGGTCGGCATCAACGTCGAGCAGATCGCGCAGCCCGAACGGCTGGCGGAACGCGGCTGGTAAGAACAATCCGTGTCGATCGAGCAGATCCTTGATCTCGAGCAACTCGAGGTCAACATCTACCGCGGGGGCGTCTTCAGCCCGGATTCCGGATATTTCCAGCGCACCTTCGGCGGCCATGTGGCCGGCCAGTCGCTGGTGTCGGCGGTGCGCACGGTCGACCCGCGCTACCAGGTGCACTCGCTGCACGGGTACTTCCTGCGGCCCGGGGACGCCAAGGAGCGCACGGTGTTCATCGTGGAGCGCACCCGCGACGGCGGCTCGTTTGCCACCCGGCGGGTCAACGCCATTCAGCATGGCGAGATCATCTTCTCCATGGGCGCGTCGTTCCAGACCGACCAGGAGGGCATCCACCACCAGGACGCCATGCCGGCCGCGCCGCCCCCGGACGGCCTGCCCGGCCTGGACTCGATCAAGGTGTTCGACGACGCCGGGTTCAAGCAGTTCGAGGAGTGGGACGTCTGCATCGTGCCGCGGGAGAAGCTGCAGCTGACCCCGGGCAAGGCGTCCCAGCAGCAGGTGTGGTTCCGCCACCGCGACCCGTTGCCCGACGACCCGGTGCTGCACATTTGCGCGCTGGCCTACATGAGCGACCTGACGCTGCTGGGCTCGGCGCAGGTGACCCACCTCGATGTGCGCGAGCACCTGCAGGTGGCGTCGCTGGACCACGCCATGTGGTTCATGCGGGCGTTCCGCGCCGACGAGTGGCTGCTCTACGACCAGTCCTCGCCGTCGGCCAACGGCGGCCGCTCGCTGTGCCAGGGCAAGATCTTCACCCAGTCCGGCGAGATGGTGGCCGCGGTCATGCAGGAGGGGCTGACCCGCTTCCAGCGGGGATATCGGCAGTGAGCGCCCCGCGGATCGGGGTGCTGGCGCTGCAGGGCGACACCCGCGAGCATCTGGCCGCGCTGCGCGAGGCCGGGGCCGAGTCGATGCCGGTGCGCCGGCGCGGCGAGCTCGAGGCGGTCGACGGGCTGGTCATCCCCGGCGGGGAATCGACCACCATGAGCCACCTGCTCAAAGACCTCGACCTGCTGGAGCCGCTGCGGGGGCTGCTGGCCGACGGGCTGCCCGCCTACGGCGCCTGCGCCGGGATGATCCTGCTGGCCAGCGAGATCCTGGACGCCGGCGCCGGCGGGCGGGAGGCGCTGCCGCTGCGGGCGATCGATATGACGGTGCGCCGCAATGCTTTTGGACGCCAGGTCGACTCGTTCGAGGGTGACATCGCGTTCGCGGGACTGGACGGGCCGGTGCGGGCGGTGTTCATCCGCGCGCCCTGGGTGGAGCGCGCCGGCGACGGCGTCGAGGTGCTGGCCCGCGCCGCCGGTCACGTCGTCGCGGTGCGCCAGGGCGCCAGGCTGGCCACGGCGTTTCACCCCGAGATGACCGGCGACCGGCGCATCCACCGGCTGTTCGTCGACCTGGTCACCGGGGTGGTCTGAGCGCCGGCCGTCACGCTGGCGTGACGCTCGGCGACGACGGTCACGCTGGCGTGACGCTCGGCGCTTTCGGCGCCCACGTAGACTCGTCTGGCGACTTTCGACGAGATAGAAGAGGTACGACACACCGATGAGCGGCCATTCCAAGTGGGCCACCACCAAGCACAAGAAGGCCGTCATCGACGCCCGCCGCGGCAAGATGTTCGCCCGGCTGATCAAGAACATCGAGGTCGCGGCCCGCGTCGGTGGCGGTGATCCGGCGGGCAACCCGACGCTCTACGACGCGATCCAGAAGGCGAAGAAGAGCTCGGTGCCCAACGAGAACATCGAGCGGGCCCGCAAGCGCGGCGCCGGCGAGGAGGCCGGCGGCGCCGACTGGCAGACCATCACCTACGAGGGGTATGCGCCCAACGGCGTGGCGGTGCTGATCGAGTGCCTGACCGACAACCGCAACCGCGCCGCCAGCGAGGTGCGGGTGGCGATGACCCGCAACGGCGGCACCATGGCCGACCCCGGCTCGGTGTCCTACCTGTTCTCCCGCAAGGGCGTCGTCACCTGTGAGAAGAACGGCCTGACCGAGGACGACATCCTGGCGGCCGTGCTGGATGCCGGCGCCGAAGAGGTCGAGGACCTCGGCGATAGCTTCGAAATCATCTGCGAGCCAACCGATCTCGTCGCGGTGCGGACGGCGCTGCAGGACGCGGGCATCGACTACGACTCCGCCGAGGCGGGATTCCAGCCTTCGGTGACGGTGCCGCTGGACGCCGACGGCGCGCAGAAGGTGATGCGGCTGGTCGACGCGCTCGAGGACAGCGACGACGTCCAGGACGTGTGGACCAACGCCGACATTCCCGACGAGATCCTGGCCCAGATCGAGGAGTGACGCAGGCCGATCAGTCGTAGCCGTGCCGCATGTCGCCGACGATGCGCGGATTGTCCAGCGTCGAGGGTTCCAGCGGGCGCGGCCCGACGTCGCCGGAGAACACCACCGCGGCCTGCAGCACCCGCTGATCGAGGAAGCGCAGCGGCGGCGCGTCGGGCGGCACCTTGGGCGCGGGCGGGGTGTCGCCGCGCTGGGCCAGCACGAAGCCCCAGTCGCCGAACGTGGGCACATGCACGTGATAGGGCGTGACGGCGTAGCCGGCCGCCCGGATGGTCGACACCGTGCGCCAGTACGCCGTCGGGGTGGAGAACGGGCTGCCCGCCTGCACCACCAGCAGCCCGCCGGGCGCCAGCGCGTGGGCGGCCAGCGCGTAGAACTCGGTGGAGTACAGCCGCCCCAGCACCGGGGTGTCGGGGTCGGGCAGGTCGACGATGACCGCGTCGAACCGATCCGGGTTCGGCCCGCGCAGCCAGGCCATCGCGTCCCCGGTCAGCACCCGCACCCGCGGGTTGTCCAGCGAACCGCCGTTGGCGGCGCGCAGCGTGGTGCGGGCGATCTCGATGACGGCGGGGTCGAGTTCGACCTGCACGATCCTGGAAATGCCGGGCTGGCGCAGTAATTCGCGCGCGGCCAGGCCGTCGCCGCCGCCGAGCACCAGCACCGACCGGGCGCCGTTGCCGAGTGCGGGGTAGACCAGGCTCTCGGTGTAGCGGTACTCGTCGCGGGTGGAGAACTGCAGCCCGCCGTCCAGGTACAGCCGGGTGTCGTCACCGCGGCGGGTCACCACGATCTCCTGGTAGGGCGTGTGCCGGTAGGCGATGATCGGGTCGGCGTAAAGCCTTTGCCTGCTGGTGGTTTCGACGTCCGCCGAGCGCAGCAGCAGGGTGGCCAGCAGCGCCAGCGTGGCGGCCAGCGCGCACAGCGCCAGCGCCAGTTGCTGCGCCGAAACCACTTGCCGCAGCAGGAAAATCGCCACCACGGCGGCCGCCGCCAGGTTGATCATGCCGGTGGCGGCCGCGCCCCGGATCATGCCCAGCTGCGGCAGCAGCAGGAACGGCCACACCAGCCCGCCGAGCAACGCGCCGAGGTAGTCGGCGGCGTTGAGGTTGGCCAGCGTGCGGCCGGCGTCGGCGGGCCCGGCCGTCCGTCCGCGCTGCAGCAGCGTCATCAGCAGCGGCACCTCGGCGCCGACCAGGCCACCGATCAGCGCCGTGCTGACCGCCAGCACCCAGGTCGACCCGACCGAGCCGTCCAGGAACGCGAACACCACGTACAGCGCGGCCGCCGACAGCCCGCCCACCACGCCCAGCAGCGCCTCGACCGTGATGAAGCCGAGCGCGGCGTGCGCCAGCAGCGGTTTGGCCAGCAGCGCGCCCACCCCCAGCGCGGCGATGTAGCCGGCCACGATCAGCGAGGTGGCGACGATGCCGCCGCCGTCCAGGCTGGCCGACAGCGTCAGCAGCGCGAGTTCGTAGATGATGCCGCAGGCCGCGCACGCCGCGACGGCGGCCAGCAGCAGCGCCCGCCACCGCCCCGGCGACGGCGGCGCGGCCTCGGGCGCGCTGACCTCGACGGTGCTCATGACACCGCCGCGGCGGTCACTCCTCCCACCGCGAGCAGGATCAGCGCCACCGCGAACGATCCCGGGTGCAGCTGCGGCTCCTCGACGTGCTCGTGGAAGCTGCCCGGGATCAGCAGGTGCATCGCCAGCAGCGCCACCCCGAGCAGGATGACGCCCATCAGCCCGTACACCGCCACCCCGACCAGGCCCTGGCCCAGCTGGCTGTAGCTGTTGGCGATGGCGGTGATGATCACCGCGGTCAGCGCGATGTACATCGCGCCCGCCACGACGACGGCGTTGGGCCGGCGGTCGATGAACACCAGTTGGCGCAGCTTGCCCGGGGTCAGCAGGTCGACCGCGTAGAACCCGACCAGCAGCACGGCCATGCCGACTGCGAAGTACAGGATGGTCGCGACCGCGCCCTTGAGGACGGGATTGAGGTCGACGGTGCCGATCTCGACGGCGAGGTACATGGTTGTCTCCTTTGCGTTGTGGATCCGCTGCTACGGCCGGGCCGTCACTTGGTGCCGCCCGGCCCGCCGGGGGTGCCTCCGGCGCCGCCGGACGGCGACCCGGGGAAGAAGCCCGGGCCGAGGAAGACGAAGGCGCCGTGGCTGTATCCGGCGCTCAGCGGCTCGACGCGAATGCTGCACGGGTAGTTGCCGTCCGGGCCGACGATCACGATGTCGTTGCTGTAGCGCAGGTATTCGGTCTTGTTGTCGTCGGCCCGCGCCGCGGGCTCGGCGTACTCGGACAGCGTGTCGGCCACCTGCTCGGGCGAGCCGGTGCACTGGTAGCGGGTGCCGTTCACGTCGCGGGCGTACTCGTGGTAGTGGCCGGCCACATAGGACGCAATGTTCTTCTGCAGCAAGATGATTCCGGTCACCAGGCACACCACCGCGGCGACGGCCAGGGCGCCGGCGATGACGAACAGGCGGTTGCGGCTCACGGATGCCACCGGCTGGCGGTGCGAACGACGGTCCCGCCGCGGCCGGCGGGGCGGTCGGGATACAGGTGCCAGGTCCGCCAGCGCCAGCCGGCGCCGTCGGGCCGGGCGGCCAGCACGGTCAGCGCGGCGCCGTCGCCGGGGAAGCTGCCGCCCAGCCAGCCGGGCCGGCGCGCGCACCGGTCGCGAAGGTCGTCGGCGAGCCGGCGAAAGCTCGCCGCGTCACGGGCGTCGGTGCGGGAGCGCAGGCGGTAGCCGGGCGCCTCGGCGCGCGCGGGCAGGTCGGCGCCGAAACTGCGTGCGGTGCAAGAGATTTCCTCGGAGAACGCATGCTCGACCGCGACGACGTGCGACGCGCCCAGCACCCCGAGCAACAGCGCGCCGCCGCCGGGATGGTCCAGCCGGTGGCTGACCAGCGGCGCCGGCACCGGCGCGTTGAGCGCCAGGCCCAGCTTCTCCCCGGACACGTCCGCGGGGGTCACGGCGAGCTGATGAAGGGGCACCGGGTTGACCTTCTGCGCGTCAGGCCGAACTCGGTGGCGGCGCGGCATACACGGTGATCTCGCCGGGCGACACCGGCTTGCCCGTCGACACCTCCCACGGCATGTCCGGGGCCCAGCGCTCGAACGACAGCAGCGCCGTCTCGTCGGCGTTGGTGCAGTCGACGAATTCCATCTCGCCGCCGGCCGGCAGCCCGGTGGTGCCCTCGGTGGTGTAGGAGGCGCGGCCGCGCTCGGACTCGTGGAACGTCACGCCGTCGACCACGTAGTTGTCGCCGGGCCGCAGCGACAGGTCCTTGCGGGTCACCCACAGGGCCAATTGCAGCCGCCCGTCGTCTTCTTCGACGCTGAACCACAGCGGCTGGTCGCCGCCTTCCAACAGGTGCTCCCACCACACGAACGGGCCCTCGCGGTAGGTGACCGAGCCGCGCACGATGTAGTCGGTGCCGCCGTAGCTGACGACGGCGCCAGGCCCGAGTTGGCGCGGACCGAACTGCGGCAGCGCGTCCGCGGCGAGCGGATCGGGCCGCCCGGCCGGGCGCGCGGGTTGCTTGGGCCGTCGCAAAGCCACCACGAGCACCACGATCGACGCGATGAACAGCACGATGGCGAGCATGACCAGCAGAGATCCCACGCCAACCCCTCCGTTGCCACCTTGCTCGAGCGAACGTGGGCTAAAGCTAACAGCTTTTCGGTGGCCGCGGCGCCGTAACGTCTCGACCGGGAATCGGCGCCCGCGCCGCGTGTCCTACCCGGGCCGGTCGGCGCCGGCCGCTAGGCTATCGAACAGCTGTTCTACTAGGTGGGAGCGGGTAATGCGGGTGATGGGCGTCGACCCCGGCCTGACCCGGTGCGGGCTGTCGGTGGTGGAAAGCGGGCGCGGTCGCACCGTCGTCGCGCTGGACGTCGACGTGGTGCGCACCCCGTCGGACGCGCCGCTGGCCGAGCGGCTGCTGAGCATCAGCGACGCGGTCGAGCATTGGCTGGCCACCCATCAGCCGGACGTGGTGGCCATCGAGCGGGTGTTCTCCCAGCTGAATGTGACGACCGTGATGGGCACCGCCCAGGCCGGCGGCGTGGTGGCGCTGGCGGCGGCCAAACGCGGCATCGGCGTGCACTTCCACACCCCCAGCGAGGTCAAGGCCGCGGTGACCGGCAACGGCGCCGCCAACAAGGCCCAAGTCACCGCCATGGTCACCAGAATCCTTGCGCTGCAAGCCAAACCGACACCCGCAGACGCCGCCGACGCGCTGGCGCTGGCCATCTGCCACTGCTGGCGGGCGCCGATGATCGCCCGGATGGCGCGGGCCGAGGCGCTGGCGGCCCAGCAGCGGCAGAAATACAAGGACAAGGTGGACGCGACGCTGAGGGCCGCGCGATGATCGCCTCGGTGCGCGGCGAGGTGCTCGAGGTGGCGCTCGACCATGCCGTGATCGAGGCCGCCGGTGTCGGCTACCGGGTCAACGCGACGCCCTCGACGCTGTCCACGCTGCGCACCGGGACGCAGGCCCGGCTGATCACCGCGATGATCGTCCGCGAGGATTCGATGACGTTGTACGGCTTCACCGACGCCGAGACCCGCGATTTGTTCCTGACCCTGCTGTCGGTGTCGGGCGTCGGCCCGCGGCTGGCGATGGCGACGCTGGCCGTGCACGACGCCGGCGCGCTGCGCCAGGCCCTGCACGACGGCGACGTCGCCGCGCTGACCCGGGTGCCCGGGATCGGCAAGCGCGGCGCCGAGCGGATGGTGCTGGAGCTGCGCGACAAGATCGGCGCGGCCGGGGCCGCGGGCGCCCCGGCGGGCGCGGCCCGCAACGGCCACGCGGTGCGCGGCCCGGTGGTCGAGGCGCTGGTCGGCCTCGGCTTCGCCGCCAAGCAGGCCGAGGAGGCCACCGACAAGGTGCTGGCCGCCGAGCCCGAGGCCGGCACCTCCGGCGCGCTGCGCGCCGCCCTGTCGTTGCTGGGGAAGTCCCGATGACCGCCACCGCCGACGACGATGCAGAGCGAAGCGATGAGGAGGAGCGGCGCAGATGACCGCCCATGACGCCGACTGGTCGGACCGCGACGTCTCGGGCGCCCTGGTACCCGGCGAAGGCGACATCGACGTCAGCCTGCGACCCCGCTCGCTGCGCGAATTCATCGGCCAGCCGCGGGTGCGCGAACAGCTGCAGCTGGTCATCGAGGGCGCCAAGAACCGCGGCGGCACCCCCGATCACATCCTTCTGTCCGGCCCGCCGGGGCTGGGCAAGACGTCGCTGGCCATGATCATCGCCGCCGAGCTGGGCTCGTCGCTGCGGGTGACGTCCGGCCCGGCGCTGGAACGCGCGGGCGACCTGGCGGCCATGCTGTCCAACCTGGTCGAGCACGACGTGCTGTTCATCGACGAGATCCACCGCATCGCCCGGCCGGCCGAGGAGATGCTCTACCTGGCGATGGAGGACTTCCGGGTCGACGTGGTGGTCGGCAAGGGCCCGGGGGCGACGTCGATCCCGCTGGAGGTGGCGCCGTTCACCCTGGTCGGCGCCACCACCCGGTCCGGCGCGCTGACCGGCCCGCTGCGGGACCGGTTCGGCTTCACCGCGCACATGGACTTCTACGAGCCGGCCGAGCTGCAGCAGGTGCTGGCCCGCTCGGCCGGCATCCTGGGCATCGAGCTGGGCGCCGAGGCGGCCGAGGAGATCGCCCGGCGCTCGCGCGGCACACCGCGGATCGCCAACCGGCTGCTGCGCCGGGTCCGCGACTTCGCCGAGGTGCGCGCCGACGGGGTGATCACCCGTGACGTCGCCAAGGCCGCGCTGGCCGTCTACGACGTCGACGAACTCGGCCTGGACCGGCTGGACCGCGCCGTGCTCACCGCGCTGACCCGCAGCTTCGGCGGCGGCCCGGTCGGGGTGTCGACGCTGGCGGTGGCGGTGGGCGAGGAGGCCGCCACGGTCGAGGAGGTGTGCGAACCGTTCCTGGTCCGCGCCGGCATGGTGGCCCGCACGCCGCGCGGCCGGGTGGCCACCGCCCAGGCCTGGACACACTTGGGCATGGTCCCCCCGGCCGGGGCCGCCGGGCTGGGTCAACCCGGTCTGTTCGACTAACCGGCTCGACCACCCGGCGGTGTTACTGCCCCTCCACATCTTTGTGATGGAATCGTTGGCCTGGACCTCGCCGCGCGCCCGGGCCGCCGTCGGCGCCACCGCCGGCGGGGACCGAGACCACCGCGGCGCCCGGCTTCCACCAACCCGTTCCCCTGCCGCCGTCGGCGCCTCGGGAACCGACGCAATCCTCTTGGGGCACAAGGCCATTGGTGTGTGCGCCGGTGTCGGGTCGAGGGCCGCGGCGGCGGTGCCGCCGGTGGGTCTGCGCGGAGCGGGGCGCGGGCCGTACCGTCCCCGGGCGGCTGCGGGCGGCCCCGACGAGGGCCGCGGGTCGCCGGACTTCACCAGTAACAGCAGCCTCACCAGCCTCAATGGCCACCGGGGGCGGTGGCTTTGACCCCGCCGCGTGGGTTACTAGTGGAAACCGCCGGGTACCCATGTCCAGCCGGAAATACGCCGGTATTCAACGAGGGGATGTCATGAAATACGCAGAGGACGGCCACACCCGCGGGCTGAGCATGCCGCGCTCGCGCGGCGCGGTCAGCGGACTGCTCCTGGTGATCCTGGGAGCTTGGGGGGCGTTAATACCGTTTGTGGGTCCACACTTCAATTTCGCCTACACGCCGGACAGAGACTGGGCCTGGAGCTCGGCCCGCGGCTGGCTGGAGGTGGCGCCGGGCGCGGCCACCGCGCTGGGTGGGCTGTTGCTGATCGTCGCCGGCAACCGGGTCGCGGCGATGCTGGGCGGCTGGCTGGCCGTGCTGGCCGGCGCTTGGTTCGTGGTGGGCGGTCAGCTCGCCCCGCTGCTGGGCATCGGCTCGGCCGGTGACCCGATCGCCGCGACCGAGCGCAAGCGCGCGCTGCTCGAGGTCACCTATTTCTCGGGCCTGGGCGCGCTGATCATCTTCGTGGGCGGCGTCGTGCTGGCCCGCGCCAGCGCGCGCCTGGCCCGTGACGTGCAGCCACTGGCGTCCGACGCCCCGGCGGCGCCGGCCGTTGAGCCGTACCGGGATCCGGCCTACGACCCGGCCGACGTCTCCTCGGGGGCGCTGACCAAACCGCGGACCTCGGCCGACCCCGAGCCGAAGCGGGGATGGCGCAAGAACCGCGCCGGCGGCAACGCCGCGTACCTGCGCTGGCCGCACCCGCAGCAGTAGTTATCCGTCGATCAACGCCAATCGCCCAGTCCCGCAACGGGACTGGGCGATTGCGTTCTTGACCGTCAGAGCAGCCCGAGCAGCTGCAGGTCGGTGATGTACTTGACGATGACCGGCGGCGACACGTGCGGAATGTCTTTGTCGGGGCCGATTTTCGCCTCCTGCACCGCTGCCCGGAACACGTCGGTGGGAGCTATCGACCCGTTGATCGGCTTCTCCGGCGTGCGGTAGTTGTGCAGCAGCGGCAGCAGCGAGTACTGGCGCTGCCGGTCCGGCAGGGCCCGCAGCGAGGTCTCGAACCGCCGCAGCCATTCGGAGTAGTCGGCGATCCGCTCGATCGAATAGCCGGCGTCCACCAGCCAATCGACGTACTCGTCCAGACCGATGCCGTCGTCGTAGGGGTTCATCACGTGGTAGGTCTGGAAGCCGGTGTCGCTGTCGGTGATCTGCGAACCCAGCGTCGAGATCGCCGCGGCGATGAACTCGACCGGCAGGCCGTCGTAGTGCGCCCGCTGCCGGTTGCCGTCGGCATCGAGCTCGTAGAACGAGCCGGGCGCGATCCCGGTGGCCACCAGGCTCAGCATCAGCCGGGTGAACATGTCCGGCAGGTTGAGCTGCCCGGCATACGTGGTGTCGGCCAGGATCATGTCGCAGCGGAACACCGCGACGGGCAGCCCGCACAGGTCGTGCGCCTCGCGCAGCAGCACCTCGCCGGCCCACTTGCTGTTGCCGTAGCCGTTGGCGTAGCCGTCGTTGATCGCCCGGGTGGCGCTCATCTGCCGGATGTCGGCGTTCTCGACGAACTTGCCCGGCTCGACCTGGTCGCCCACGCCGATGGTGGACACGTAGGTGTACGGCTTTTGCTTGGACGTCAGCGCCAGCCGGATCAGCTCCGCGGTGCCCAGCGCGTTGGGCCCGAACAGCTCGCTGTACGGCAACACGTGGTTGACCAGCGCGGCGGGGTCGACGATCACGTCGACCGTGTCGGCCAGTCGTTGCCAAACGTCTTGGCCCAGGCCCAGATTGGCCTCGCCCTTGTCGCCGGCGATGACCTCCAGGTGATCGGCGGCCAGCTGCTGGTAGTGCGCGAGCAGCTTCGGGTCGCCGCTGTCGAAGGTCTTGTCCAGCCGGGCGCGTGCCTCCTCGTCGGAGCGGGCCCGGACCAGGGCGATGACCTTGCCGTCCACCATGTCCATCCGCTCCAGCCATTCCAGGGCCAGGTAGCGGCCCAGGAAGCCGGTGGCGCCGGTCAGCAGCACGGTGCGCACCTCGGTGGCCGGCTTGGGCAGGTTCGGCGCGGCGGCCAGCGTCTCGGCGTCGAGGAACTTGTCCAGCGTCAGGTCGGCGGCGCGCACCACGGTCGCGTCCCGGCCGTGCACCGAGGCGAACGTCGGGCGCTTGCTGCCCTGCCGCTCGGCCTCGATGTAGCTCGCGATGGCCGCCAGGTCGTTGGCCGGGCTGACGATGACGCCCACCGGCACGTCGACGTCGAAGATCTCGCGCAGCAGGTTGCCGAATGTCAACGCCGACAACGAGTCTCCGCCCAGATCGGTGAAGTGGGCGTCGGGGGACAGGTCGGAGGCGGCCGAACCCAGCATGGCGCCCGCGGCGCGGCTCACGGTCTGCAGCACCGGCGCCTGGGCACCGTTGCGGCGCAGCTCGGCCAGCTCGTTGGCCTGTCCGGCGGCCAGGTCGGCGTACATCTGCTCCAGCCGTTCCCCGTAGTGCTGCTTCAGTTTCGGCCACGCCAGCTTCCGGATCCCGGTCAGCAGACCGTTTTCCAGGTTGAACGGGGTGGTCTCGATGATGAAGTCGCGCGGCACCTCGTAGGACTGCAGGCCGGCCTCCTTGGCGACCTGCTGCAGCGAGTCGGCGATCTTGGGCTTGAGCGTCTCGGGGTCATCCGAGGCCAGCGCCTCCTCGGTGGGCACCACGACCGCCAGCAGGTAGGGCTGGGCGCTGTTGCCGTAGACGTAGATCTGGCGGATCAGCGGGCTGTTGCCGAACACCGCCTCCAGCTTGGCCAGCGTGACGAATTCGCCCTGCGCCAGCTTGAGCACGTTGTTGCGGCGGTCGACGTAGACCAGCCGGTCGGGGGCGATCTCGGCGAACACGTCGCCGGTGCGGTAGTAGCCGTCCTCGTCGAAGACGCCCGCGGTGGTTTCGGCCCGCTTGTAGTAGCCCGGGAACATGTTCTCGGTGCGCAGCAGCAGCTCGCCGCGCGGATGCGGCCGGTCGGTGCTGAAGTAGCCCAGGTCCGGCACGTCGACCAGCTTGTAGTCGATCACCGGCGGGCGCTGAATCTCCCCGTCGAACAACACCATTCCGGCCTCGGTGGAGCCGTAGCCGTCCATCAGGTGCATTTCGAGCAGCGACTCGACCCAGTTGCGCAGCTCCGGCGAGATGGGCGCCGAGCCCGTCATCGCGAAGGTGAACCGCCCGCCGAGCAGGTACTGGCGCTGCTCGGCCAGCACCTCGGCCTCGACGCCGCGACGTTCGCCGGCGTCCCCGGCCTCGGAGAGCCGCCGCTCGACCTGACGCTGGAATTCGCCGTACAGCGTCTCCCAGATCCGCGGGACGAAGTTGAGCTCGGTGGGCCGCACCAGCTCGAGGTCCTCGAGCAGGGTGGACAGGTCGCTGCGGGCGGCGAAGTAGGCGGTGCCGCCGTTGCCCAGCGTGCCGTAGAGGATGCTTCGGCCCATCACGTGGCTCATCGGCATGAAGTTCAGGGTGATCGACGCGGCGCTCTCGCCGAACCAGTTCTTGCTGCCGCGGCGCCACATCTTGCCGACGTTGCTCTGCGGGTACATCGCGCCCTTGGGGGCGCCGGTTGACCCGGAGGTGTAGATCAGCAGGGCCAGCGAGTCCTCGTCGGCGGGCGGCTCCGCGACGGCGGGCAGGTCCTTGCCGCGCTCCAGCAGCTCGGCCAGCGTCTGGACGGCCACGCCGGTGCCGGACAGCCGCGCCGCGGCGTCCTGGACGGCCTCGCGCTGGTCGTCGACCTGCGGGTGGTA
Organism: Mycobacterium timonense; assembly: GCF_025821985.1. Lineage (NCBI taxonomy): Bacteria > Bacillati > Actinomycetota > Actinomycetes > Mycobacteriales > Mycobacteriaceae > Mycobacterium > Mycobacterium timonense. Next base: position 155,496 of record NZ_JACKSY010000065.1, read on the forward strand.
GTCGAACACCACAAGCCGGGTGGGCGCCTGCTCGGCGCCGGTGATCAGCTGCACCGCGTCGGACAGCTGGTTCACGCTGGACGCGATCAGGGTGGGCTCGGTCTCGGCCACGATCGGCTGCAGCGAGCTGATTGCCGCGCTGGTCTGCAGCGGCACCGAGACGGCGCCGATGGCGCCCAGCGCCATGTCGATGGTGGCGTAGTCGACGCTGTTGAAGCCCAGCACGCACACCCGGTCGCCGGGGTGCACCGCGTCGTCGGACAGGGCGCGGCCCAGCGCCGAAACACGCTGCGCCACTTCGCCGTACGTGATGGTCTCGAACCGGGGGAGCAGCTGCGCCGACGTGCGCCCGGTCTTGGCGTCCGTGACGAACTCCACCACGCGCTGTCCCAGCGCCGGCCGGTCGGCGTAGCCGTCGAGCACGGTCCGGATGATCTGCGGCAGCCGCAGCCCGGGCTGTTCGAGGGCGGCGGTGATCGCCGGGTCGGGTTGGGCGGCGGCGAATTGCGGGTCGGTGGCGATGAGTTCGTGGACGCGACGGTCGAGTCGTTCGTCATGGGTGGCAGTCGACATAACAGATCCCTTGCGAATGAAAAATAACGAGTCAAATGAGCGCTGTCGGCATTGACATGGCGCTGATGTATAGAACGTTAGCTAAAGTAACGGTATTCCACCATGACCCGGCCGCCGTGGTGTCTGTGAGATTGCGCACCCGAGCCGGAGACCCGACGGGGTTTACAGGTCGGCCAACAACCCGCCGAGAATGTCGATGCCCTCGGCGAGCAGCTCGTCGCTGATGGTCAGCGGCGGCAGCAGCCGGATGATGTTGCCGAACATGCCGCAGGTGAGCACGATGACGCCGGCCGCGTGCGCGGCGACGGACAGCCGCTGGGTCAGGTCCTTGTCCGGCTCGGCGGTGCCGGACTTCACCAGTTCGATGGCGATCATGGCGCCCCGACCGCGGACGTCGCCGATCCGGTCGTCGCGGGCCTGCAGGCGCAGCAGCGGTTCGGTGATCAGGCGTTCCAGCTGCCGGGCCCGTTCGATCAGGCCGTCGCTCTCGATCGTCTCGATGGTGGCCAGCGCCGCCGCGCACGCCAGCGGGTTGCCGCCGAAGGTGCCGCCCAGGCCCCCGACGTGCGGGGCGTCCATGATCTGGGCGCGGCCGGTGACCGCCGACAGCGGCAGCCCGTCGGCGATGGCCTTGGCGGTGCAGATCAGGTCGGGCTCGATGCCCTCGTGCTCGCAGGCGAACATGGCGCCGGACCGCGCGAACCCGGTCTGCACCTCGTCGGCGATGAACAGCACGTCGTTGCGGCGGCACCAGTCCAGCAGGGTGGGCAGGAATCCCTCGGCGGGAACGATGAACCCGCCCTCGCCCTGGATCGGTTCGATGATCACCGCGGCCAGGCTGTCGGCGCCGATCTGGCCGTCGATGATGTTGATGGCCCGCGCGGCGGCCTTCTCCCCGTCGGTGGCCAGTTCCTTGTCGAGCAGCCCGTCCCGGTAGGGGTAGGACAGCGGCGCCCGGTAGATCTCCGGCGCGAACGGGCCGAAGCCGCCCTTGTAGGGCATCGACTTCGCGGTCAGCGCCATCGCCAGGTTGGTGCGGCCGTGGTAGGCGTGGTCGAAGGCCACCACGGCCGGCTTACGGGTGTAGGCGCGGGCGACCTTGACGGCGTTCTCGACGGCCTCGGCGCCGGAGTTGAACAGCACCGAGCGCTTTTCACCGGCCCCGGGGGTGATCCGGTTCAGCGTTTCGGCGACGGCGACGTAGGACTCGTACGGCGTCACCATGAAGCAGGTGTGGGTGAACTCGGCCACCTGGGCGCGCACCGCGTCGACCACCCGGGGCGCCGAGTTGCCGATGGTGGTCACGGCGATCCCGGAGCCGAGGTCGATGAGCCGGTTGCCGTCGACGTCCTCGACGATGCCGCCGCCGGCGCGGGCGACGAACACCGGCACCGACACGTTCACCGCGTGCGACACCGCGGCCGCGCGGCGTTTGCTCAGTTCCAGCGACGCCGGGCCGGGGATCTCGGTGACCAGCCGGCGAGTCTGCACGAGCCTGGCCACCAGTTGCTCCTCCCCGCGGCGCGCGTGTCACGTCGCGTCCAAAGCCTATCGAGCTTGGCGCCGGCGGGCACCGCGGCCGCGCGCGACCCGCGGCCTGCCAGACTGAACGGGCACACTCGACCCCCGATTGCCCCGAGAATCCCGACGAAAGACAGGCGTGTCCATGGAGAGTCTGATCCTGTTCCTGCCGTTCCTGCTCATCATGGGCGGGTTCATGTACTTCGCGTCACGCCGGCAGCGGCGCGCCATGCAGGCCACCATCGAGCTGCACGAGTCGTTGCGGCCGGGGGACCGGGTGCACACCACGTCCGGGCTGCAGGCCACCGTCGTCGGGCTCACCGACGACACCGTCGACCTGGAGATCGCGCCGGGTGTGGTGACCACCTGGATGAAGCTGGCGATCCGCGACCGGATCCTGCCCGACGACGAGGACGACCTGGTCGACGGCGACGATTCCGCCGGCGAGGGCTCGGTCAGCAAGGATTCCTGACGGCCATCCCGCGCCGAATGCCGCGCCGGCGGACCGCTCGCGCAACCGTCGGGCCGCGGCCACGTAGTCTTTTCTAGGCTCTGTCCGGGGCAAGGAACCGATTCTCGAGGAGATTGAAGGAACGTGGCATCGTCGTCCGTGCCGGTGCACCCCGCCCGCTACCTCTCGGTCTTCTTGCTGCTGCTCGTGGGCGTCTACCTGCTGGTGTTCCTCACCGGGGACAAGCGGGCCGCGCCCAAGCTCGGCATCGATCTGCAGGGCGGCACCCGCGTCACGCTGACCGCGCGCACGCCCGACGGGTCGGCGCCCAGCCGTGAGGCGCTGGCCCAGGCGCAGCAGATCATCAGCGCCCGGGTCAACGGGCTGGGCGTGTCGGGTTCGGAGGTGGTGGTCGACGGCGACAACCTGATCATCACGGTCCCCGGCAACGACGGCAACGAGGCCCGCAACCTGGGCCAGACCGCCCGCCTCTACATCCGCCCGGTGCTCAACTCGATGCCGGCGCAAAGCGGCGAGCCCAAGCCCGCGCCGCGCCAGCCCGGGCAACCTGCGCCCGGCCAGCCCGCACCGGGCCAGCCCGCGCCCGCGCCGGGGCAGCCGGCCCCCGGCCAGCCCGTACCCGCGCCCGCCCAGCCCGCGCCCGCCCAGCCGGGCGCCGCACCCGCTCAGCCGCGGCCCTACCCGCAGGACCCGCCGCCGTCGCCCAGCCCGGCGCCCGCTCCGGCCCCGGCGCCCGGCCCGGCCCCGGCGCCCGCTCCGGCCCCGGCTCCAGGGGAGGCGCCGCCCGGCGAGCAACCCGCCCCGCCGGATCCGCGCAAGGACCTCGCCGAGCGCATCGCCGAGGAGAAGAAGTGGCGGCAGAGCACCCGTCAGGGCATCCAGTTCCTGGCCCTGCAATTCCAGGCCACTCGCTGCGACAAGGACGACATCCTGGCCGGCAACGACGACCCCGCCCAGCCGTTGATCACCTGCTCGACCGACCACAAGGTGGCCTACCTGCTCGGCCCGTCGATCATCAGCGGCGACCAGATCAAGGACGCCAGCGCGAGCCAGAACCAGCGCGGCATCGGCTTCGTCGTCGACCTGCAGTTCAAACCCGCCGCCGCCAACACCTGGGCGGACTTCACCGCCGCCCACATCGGCACCCAGACCGCGTTCACCCTGGACTCCCAGGTCGTCAGCGCCCCGATGATCCAGGAAGCGATCCCGGGCGGGCGCACCCAGATCAGCGGCGGCGACCCGCCCTTCACCGCGGCCACCGCCAAGCAGCTGGCCAACGTCCTCAAGTACGGGTCGTTGCCACTGTCCTTCCAGTCATCGGAGGCCCAAACCGTCTCGGCCACACTGGGATTGACCTCGCTGCGCGCCGGGCTGATCGCCGGTGCCATCGGCCTGCTGCTGGTGTTGCTGTATTCGCTGCTGTACTACCGGGTGCTGGGCCTGCTCACCGCGCTGTCGTTGGCCGCTTCGGGCGCAATGGTTTTCGCGATCCTGATCCTGCTGGGCAGGTACATCAACTACACGCTGGACCTGGCCGGCATCGCCGGTCTGATCATCGGCATCGGCACCACCGCCGACTCCTTCGTGGTCTTCTTCGAGCGCATCAAGGACGAGATCCGCGAAGGCCGCACCTTCCGCTCGGCGGTGCCCCGCGGTTGGACGCGGGCGCGTAAGACGATCGTCTCGGGCAACGCGGTCACCTTCCTGGCCGCGGCCGTGCTGTACTTCCTGGCCATCGGCCAGGTGAAGGGCTTCGCGTTCACGCTGGGCCTCACCACGATCCTGGACCTGGTGGTGGTGTTCCTGGTGACCTGGCCGCTGGTATACCTGGCGTCCAAGTCGCCGACGCTGGCCAAGCCGGCCTACAACGGCCTGGGCGCTGTTCAGCAGGTCGCCCGCGAACGCCGGGCGGCGGCGCACGTGAGCACGGGACAGGGATAGCGATGACTTCCTCCAAGGCCTCCAAAGCCGCCAAGGGCGCGACCGAGATCACCGAAACCTCTTCGGGCGCTTCGGAATTGACCGACAGCGACGCCGCCGCGGCCGGGCTGCCGCGGCACAGCTTCCTGTCCCGCCTCTACACCGGCACCGGCGCGTTCGAGGTGGTCGGGCGGCGCCGGCTGTGGTTCGGCATCAGCGGCGCGATCGTCGCGGTCGCGATCCTGTCCATCGCGCTGCGCGGCTTCACCTTCGGCATCGACTTCAACGGCGGCACCACGGTGTCGATGCCCGCCGCCGGGACGCACGGCACGGTGCACACCGCGCAGGTGCAGGAGGTGTTCCGCAAGACCCTCGGCACCGACCCGGAGTCGGTGGTCGTGGTCGGCAACGGCGCCGCGGCCACCGTGCAGATCCGCTCCGAGACGCTGACCAACGACCAGACCACCAAGCTGCGCAACGCGCTGTTCGACGCGTTCGGACCCAAGGGCGCCGACGGCAAGCCCAGCAAGCAGGCCATCAGCGACTCGGCGGTCTCGGAGACCTGGGGCGACCAGATCACCGACAAGGCGCTGATCGCGCTGGTGGTGTTCCTGGCGCTGGTCGGGCTCTACATCACCGTCCGCTACGAGCGGTACATGACGCTGGCCGCCATCGCGGCGATGTTCTTCGACCTGACCGTGACGGCCGGCGTGTACTCGCTGGTGGGCTTCGAGGTCACCCCGGCCACCGTCATCGGCCTGCTGACGATCCTGGGCTTCTCGCTCTACGACACCGTCATCGTGTTCGACAAGGTCGAGGAGAACACCCGCGACTTCCAGCACACCAACCGGCGCACCTTCGCCGAGCAGGCCAACCTGGCGATCAACCAGACGTTCATGCGCTCCATCAACACCAGCCTGATCGGCGTGCTGCCGGTGCTGGCGCTGATGGTGGTGGCGGTCTGGCTGCTGGGCGTCGGCACGCTGAAGGACCTGGCGCTGGTGCAGCTGGTCGGCATCCTGGTGGGCACCTACTCGTCGATCTTCGTCGCCACCCCGCTGCTGGTCACGCTGCGCGAGCGCACCGAGCTGGTGCGCACCCACACCCGCCGGGTGCTCAAGCGGCGCGCCGGCGGCGCGCGGGCGAGCGCCGAGAGCACCGCCGACGACGCCGCCGAGACTCCCGCCGGGTCCGGGGACGAGGCCACCGAGGCCGAGCGGGAGTCGCGGTCGTCCCGGCCCGCGCCGAGCAAGCCGGCGCCGGGCGCCCGCCCGGTGCGGCCCACCGGCGCCCGGCGTCCGACCGGCAAGCGGAACATCGGCCGGCGGTAGACACGTGGCCATCCGCATCGGCCGTCGCGGCCTGACGGGGTGGGTGGGCATCGGTGTGGCCGTGCTGGTCGTCGCGGGCGTCACCCTGGCCGGCTGCGCGGGCAGCGCCGCGGCCGAGATCGACTACGTCGTCGACGGGCCGCTGAGCAGCTACAACCCCAACACCGTCGTCGGCGCCGCCTCGGCCGGAGCGCAGGCGTTCGCCCGCACCCTCGTCGGGTTCAGCTATCACGGCCCCGACGGGCAAACCGTCCCCGACCGCGACTTCGGCACCGTCTCGGTGGTCGGCGGCACCCCGCTGGTGCTCGACTACCAGATCGCCGACAACGCCGTCTACTCCGACGGCAAGCCGGTGACCTGCGACGACATCGTGCTGGCCTGGGCCGCCCAGTCCGGCCGGTACCCGGAGTTCAACGCCGCCACCCAGGCCGGCTACCTCGACATCGCCAACGTCGAATGCATGCCCGGGCAGAAGAAGGCCCGGGTGTCCTTCGTCCCCGACCGCGGCATCGTCGACTACAACCAGCTGTTCACCGCGACCACGCTGATGCCGTCGCACGTCATCGCCGACCAGCTCAACGTCGACGTCACCGCGGCCCTGCTCAGCCACAACGCGCCGCTGGTGGCGCAGATCGCCAGGCTGTGGAACACCATCTGGGACCTCAAACCCGGGCTGAAGGGTGAGGAGATCGTCAAGCACTTCCCGTCGTCGGGGCCCTACAAGCTGCAGGCCGTCCTGGACGGCGGCGCGGTGGTGCTGGTCGCCAACGACCGGTGGTGGGGCCCCAAGGCCATCACCAAGCGGATCACCGTGTGGCCGCAGGGCCCCGACATCCAGGACCGGGTCAACAACCGCAGCGTCGACGTGGTCGACGTGGCCGCCGGCTCCTCGGGTACGCTGGCCACGCCGGACAACTACGACCGCTCCGACGCCCCCTCCGACGGCATCGAGCAGCTGATCTTCGCCCCGCAGGGGCCGCTGTCGGCGCCCAAGGCCCGCCGCGCGTTCGCGCTGTGCACCCCCCGCGACGTGCTGGCCAAGGACGCCGGGACGCCGATCGCCAACTCCCGCCTGGACCCGGCCGTCGACGACGCCGTCTCCGCGGGCGACGGCGCCGCCGAGGCCGCCCCGTTCGGCAAGGCCGACCCGGTCGCCGCCCGCGAGGCGCTGGGCGGCGCGCCGCTCGCGGTGCGCATCGGCTACCAGGGGCCCAACGCCCGGCTCGCGGTCAACGTCGGCGTCATCACCAAGGCCTGCGCCCCGGCCGGCATCACCGTCTCCGGGGTCACCCTGGACAGCGCGGGCCCGCAGGCGCTGCGGGACGGCAAGATCGACGCGCTGCTGGCCAGCACCGGCGGGGCGACCGGCAGCGGGTCGAGCGGGTCGTCGGCGATGGACGCCTACGCCCTGCACACCGGCAACGGCAACAACCTGTCCGGCTACTCCAATCCGCAGGTGGACAACGCGATCGGGGCGCTGGCGGTGTCGGCCGACCCCGCCGAGCGGGTCCGGCTGCTGGCCGAGACCGCCCCGGTGCTGTGGGGCGACCTGCCCACGCTGCCGCTGTACCGGCAGCAGCGCACCCTGCTGATCTCCAAGAAGATGTACGCGGTGAGCAAGAACCCCACCCGGTGGGGCGCGGGGTGGAACATGGACCGATGGGCCCTGGTGCAGTGAGGTCGGCATGACGGACGCCGGCGAAGCGACGCCGGTCGCGGAGCTCGTCGCGTCGCTGACCCGGCAGGTGCCCGATTTCCCCAAGCCCGGCATCCAGTTCAAGGACCTCACCCCGCTGTTCGCCGACGCGACGGCGATGACCGCCGTCACCGGCGCGCTGGCCCGGCACGCGTCCGGCGCCGACCTGGTGGCCGGCATCGACTCGCGCGGGTTCCTGGTCGCGGCGGCCGTGGCCGACCGGCTGCACACCGGGGTGCTGGCCATCCGCAAGGGCGGCAAACTGCCGCCGCCGGTGCACGCCGAGCGCTACGACCTGGAATACGGCAGCGCCACCCTGGAGATCCCCGCCGACGGCATCGACCTGCGTGGGCGGCGCATCGTGATCATCGACGACGTGCTGGCCACCGGCGGTACCCTGGCCGCGGCGGCCCGGCTGCTGCGGCGCACCGGCGCCACCGTGACCGCGGCGGCGGTGGTGTTCGAACTCGGTGCGCTGGGCGGGCGGGCGGCGCTGGCGCCGTTGCCGGTGCACAGCCTGACTTGCCAGTAGCCCCGCGACATCGGAGATATCCTCGAATTCGGAGGTGAGCATCGTGGCGGAGGAAAACAGCGCGGCGCAAGCGCTTGACGCGCCGGCGGAGTCGCCGCCCAACCCGGTGATCGAGACTCCCGAGCCGCCGACCGAATCGCTCAAGACGTCCAGCAGCGCGTCGCGCCGGGTCCGCGCCCGGCTGGCCCGGCGGATGACCGCCCAGCGCAGCACGCTCAACCCGGTGCTGGAGCCGCTGGTGGCGATGCACCGCGAGATCTACCCCAAGGCCAACGTGCAGCTGCTGCAGCGCGCCTTCGAGGTCGCCGACCAGCGGCACGCCAGCCAGTTGCGCCACTCCGGCGACCCCTACATCACCCATCCGCTGGCCGTCGCCACCATCCTGGCCGAATTGGGCATGGACACCACCACTTTGGTGGCCGCGCTGTTGCACGACACCGTCGAGGACACCGGCTACACCCTGGCCCAGCTGTCCGAGGAATTCGGCGAAGAGGTCGGTCATCTGGTCGACGGGGTGACCAAGCTGGACCGGGTGGTGCTGGGCAGCGCCGCCGAGGGCGAGACCATCCGCAAGATGATCACCGCGATGGCCCGCGACCCGCGGGTGCTGGTGATCAAGGTCGCCGACCGGCTGCACAACATGCGCACCATGCGGTTCCTGCCGCCGGAGAAGCAGGCCCGCAAGGCCCGCGAGACGCTGGAAGTCATTGCGCCCCTTGCCCATCGGCTGGGTATGGCCAGTGTCAAGTGGGAGTTGGAGGACCTATCGTTCGCCATCCTGCATCCCAAGAAGTACGACGAGATCGTCCGGCTGGTCGCCGGCCGGGCCCCGTCGCGGGACACCTACCTGGCCAAGGTGCGGGCCGAGATCATCAACACGCTGAACGCGTCGAAGATCAAGGCGACGGTGGAGGGCCGGCCCAAGCACTACTGGTCGATCTACCAGAAGATGATCGTCAAGGGCCGCGACTTCGACGACATCCACGACCTGGTCGGCATCCGCATCCTGTGCGACGAGATCCGGGACTGCTATGCCGCTGTGGGCGTGGTGCATTCACTGTGGCAGCCGATGGCCGGGCGGTTCAAGGACTACATCGCCCAGCCGCGCTACGGCGTCTATCAGTCGCTGCACACCACCGTCGTCGGGCCGGAGGGCAAGCCGCTGGAGGTGCAGATCCGCACCCGCGACATGCACCGCACCGCCGAGTACGGCATCGCCGCGCACTGGCGCTACAAGGAAGCCAAGGGCCGCAACGGCGTTCCGCACCCGCACGCCGCCGCCGAGATTGACGACATGGCCTGGATGCGCCAGCTGCTCGACTGGCAGCGGGAAGCCGCCGACCCGGGCGAATTCCTCGAGTCGCTGCGCTATGACCTTGCGGTACAAGAGATCTTCGTGTTCACCCCCAAGGGCGACGTGATCACCCTGCCCACCGGGTCGACGCCGATCGACTTCGCCTACGCCGTGCACACCGAAGTCGGGCACCGCTGCATCGGCGCCCGGGTCAACGGCCGGCTGGTGGCGCTGGAACGCAAGCTGGAAAACGGGGAAGTCGTCGAGGTTTTCACCTCCAAGGCGGCCAACGCCGGCCCGTCGCGGGACTGGCAGCAGTTCGTGGTGTCACCGCGGGCCAAGGCCAAGATCCGGCAGTGGTTCGCCAAGGAGCGGCGCGAGGAGGCCCTGGAGGCCGGCAAGGACGCGATGGCCCGCGAGGTGCGCCGCGGCGGACTTCCGTTGCAGCGCTTGGTCAATGCCGAATCCATGAGCGCGGTGGCCCGCGAACTGCACTACGCCGACGTGTCGGCCCTCTACACCGCGATCGGTGAGGGGCATGTGTCGGCCCGGCACGTGGTGCAGCGGCTGCTGGCCGAGCTCGGCGGCATCGACCAGGCCGAGGAGGACCTCGCCGAGCGGTCCACCCCGACCACCATGCTGCGCCGCCCGCGCAGCAGCGACGACGTCGGCGTGTCGGTGCCCGGTGCCCCGGGCGTGCTGACCAAGCTGGCCAAATGCTGCACGCCGGTGCCTGGGGACCAGATCATGGGGTTCGTCACCCGCGGCGGCGGGGTGAGCGTGCACCGCACCGACTGCACCAACGCCGCCTCGCTGCAGCAGCAGTCCGAGCGCATCATCGAGGTGCACTGGGCGCCGTCGCCGTCGTCGGTGTTCCTGGTGGCCATTCAGGTCGAGGCGCTCGACCGGCACCGGCTGTTGTCCGACGTCACCCGGGTGCTGGCCGACGAGAAGGTCAACATCCTGTCCGCGTCGGTCACCACCTCCGGTGACCGGGTTGCCATCAGCCGCTTCACCTTTGAGATGGGCGACCCCAAGCACCTCGGCCACCTGCTCAACGTGGTGCGCAACGTCGAAGGCGTCTACGACGTCTACCGGGTGACCTCCGCCGCCTGAGCCCTAGCCGATTCGCACCGAGGTGATGGTCACCGGGTTGGCCGGCGGGCCGCTCGGCCGGTTACCGGCGATGCCGGCCCGGGCGATCTTGTCCAGCGTCGCCAGCCCGGCCGGGTCTATGGTGCCCAAAACCGTGCTCTGCGGGTCCATCTCGGAATCGTGGAAGATCAACGCGAATTGGCTGCCGTTGGTGTTGGGGCCCTCGGTGGCCATCACGACGGTGCCGCGCGGGTACAGCAGCGTCGCTCGCAGCGCGGGGTCGTCGGGCCGGTACTGGTTGGCGGGATACTCGTCGGCGAATTCGTAGCCGGGGCCGCCGGAGCCGTCCACGTCGGGGCCGCCGCACAACAGCGATCCGCCGTCGGGGGAGTCGACCAGCCGGGCGCACTGGGTGTTGTCGAAGAACCGCTGCCGGGCCAGGCTGATGAAACTGTTGACCGCGCAGGGTGATTCGGAGTTGGCCAGGTTGATGCCGATGTCGCCGAGGTTGGTGGCGATGACCGCGCCGATCTGTCCGGGCGTGGTCGGCACCCGGCCCGACGGGGGCGGGCTGACCGGCCGCGAGGACGGATCCGGCACCGCCCGGTATTGGCAATTGGCGCCCAGGTCCGGCGGCGCCACGAAGGCCGGCAGCGGCGGCGCGGTCCGGCCGGGTGCCGGGGAGCCGGGCGTCTTCGGCGCCGCCCCGCGCGAGCCGTGGCCGTGCGTCACCATCGCGACGACCACCGCCGCCACCACGGCCAGCGTCAGGGCCGACGCGCCGACGACGGCCGCCCGCACCCGGCGCGCAGCCCGGGGTTGCGGCGTTGGCGCGGAAGGCTTTTCGACCGCCCCCGGCGCCAGGGCGGCCCTGGCCGCCTCGGCCAGCTCGGTCACCGATTGGTACCGCCGCTCGGGGTCCTTGGCCATGCCGCGGGCGATCACCGCGTCGAAGGCCGCAGGCACCTCCGGCGCGGTTGCCGACGGCCGCGGTGGCGCCGTGTTCAGATGCGCGTTGAGCTGTTCTTCGAGGCTGTCGCCGGCGAACGGGCGCTTCCCGGTCAGGCATTCGTGCAAGACGCAGGCCAGCGAGTAGACGTCGGCGCGGTGATCGGTGGTGCCGGTGAAGCGCTCGGGGGCCATGTAGGCGACGGTGCCCATGGTGGCGCCGGTCTGGGTGAGCGCCGTGTCGGCCTGCGCGCGGGCCAGGCCGAAGTCGATCAGATAGACGAAATCGCGTGCGGTGGTGACCAAGACGTTCATCGGCTTGACATCGCGGTGGATCAACCCCGCCCGGTGCGCGCTATCCAGCGCCGCCGCAACCTGTTCGATCACCGCGACGGCCCGCTGCGGGCTGAGCCGGCCATCGTTTTCGGTGATGTAGTGCGCCAGGTCCCGGCCCTCGATCAGCCGCATGTCGACATAGAGCCGGCCGTCGATCTCGCCGTAGCCGTGGATCGGCACCACGTGCGGGTCGTTGAGACCGGCGGCGATGCGTGCCTCCCGGCGGAAACGCTGCTGGAAGTCCTGGTCTTCGGCCAGGTGCGGCGGCAGCACCTTCAGCGCGACCACCCGGTCCGTCGTCGCGTCGTAGGCGCGGTACACCCGCCCCATCCCGCCGCGACCCAGCAACTCCAGGATTCGGTAGTGACCGAACGAGTCCGGATCCAGCGTCACCCCATGACCATAAGCCGTCGACGGCGCGAATCAGTCCAGCAGCACCGAGGTGATGGTGACCTCGGTGGCGGGGGCCCCGTCCTCGCCGCCCCCGGCGACACCGGCTTTGGCGATCTTGTCCAGCGTGGCGAGCCCGTCGTCCTGGATCTTGCCGAAAACGGTGTACTGCGGCGGCAGTTGGGAGTCCTTGTACACCATGAAGAATTGGCTGCCGTTGGTGCCGGGCCCGGCGTTGGCCATGGCCAGGGTGCCGCGCGGGTAGAGGACGGGTTGCTGCGCCTTGGGGTCGTTGGGCGGGTACTGGTCGGTCGGGTATTCGTTGGCGAACTGGTAGCCCGGTCCGCCCGTGCCCTCGCCCTTGGGATCGCCGCACTGCAGGACGCCCAGGGACGGCGAGGTGGTGAGCCGGTGGCATTTGGTGTTGTCGAAGTACTTCTGACCGATGAGGCTCGCGAAACTGTTTACGGTGCAAGGGGATTCGTTGTTGGCCAGCATCAGGCCGATGTGGCCCTGGTTGGTCACCATGCTGGCGCTCACCTGTGCGGGATCGGTGGGCACCTTGCCGGTGCGGGGCGGCTTGACCTGCTTGGCCGCCGGCTCCGGCGACGGCGGGTACTGACAGTTGGCGCCCACGTCGGCCGACGGCTTGAACGGCGGCAGCGGCGGAACCTGGCTCGGCTGCCCGGGCGTCGTGGTCTCCGGCGCGCTGGTGCTGGTGGACGGTGCCGCGGTGCTGGCCTTGTGTTCGTGCCTGTTGTTGAGGACCGTGACGACCACCGCCGCGATCACCGCCACCGCCACGATCGAGCCGGCCGCGATCAGCAGGATCCGTCGCGTCCTGGCCTGCTTGGCGCGGCGCTCCAGCTGCCGTTCCAGCTTGCGTTTGGCGTTGGCGCGTCGTTGTTCGTTGGTCGGCACGGCCGCTATGCCTCCATGGTCGGTGAATCTTGCTGCCCCAGCTGGCCAACTCAGGCTAATGTGGGCGCCGCGAGCCGTGTCAAGTGGGCCCCGTGGGAAACTGGGAACCGTGTTGATCACCGGATTTCCCGCCGGCATGTTGGCGTGCAACTGCTATGTGCTGGCGCAGCGGCCGGGGACGGACGCCGTGATCGTGGACCCCGGGCAGCGGGCGATGGGCCCGTTGCGGCGCATCCTGGACCGGCACCGGCTGACCCCGGCGGCGGTGTTGCTGACCCACGGGCACATCGACCACATGTGGTCGGCGCAGAAGGTGTCCGACACCTACGGCTGCCCGACCTACATCCATCCCGAGGACAGGTTCATGCTGAAAGACCCCATCTACGGCCTGGGTCCGCGGCTGGCGCAGCTGGCGGCGGGCGCCTTCTTCCGGGAGCCCAGGCAGGTGGTCGAGCTGGACCGGGACGGCGACAAGCTCGACCTGGGCAGCGTCACCGTCAACGTCGACCACACGCCGGGGCACACCCGCGGATCGATGTGCTTCCGGGTGTCGTCGGACAAGCAGGTCGTGTTCACCGGCGACACCCTGTTCGAACGTTCGGTGGGACGCACCGACCTGTTCGGCGGCAGCGGACGCGACCTGCTGACGTCGATCGTCGACAAACTCCTGGTGCTCGACGACGACACCGTGGTGCTGCCCGGGCACGGCAACGCCACCACCATCGGCGCCGAACGGCGCCTCAACCCGTTCCTCGAAGGCCTGTAGCCCGTGCCGGAATTCAGCGCTCCCAAGGGTGTGCCCGACTACGTGCCGCCGGGCTCGGCGCAGTTCGTCGCGGTCCGCTCCGGCCTACTGGACGCCGCCCGCCGCGCCGGGTACGGCGACATCGAGTTGCCCATCTTCGAGGACACCGCGCTGTTCGCCCGCGGCGTCGGCGAATCCACCGATGTGGTGTCCAAGGAGATGTACACCTTCGCCGACCGCGGCGACCGCTCGGTGACGCTGCGCCCCGAGGGTACGGCTGGCGTGGTGCGCGCGGTGATCGAGCACGGCCTGGACCGGGGCACGCTGCCGGTCAAATTGTGTTATGCGGGACCGTTTTTCCGCTACGAGCGTCCCCAGGCCGGTCGCTACCGCCAGCTGCAGCAGGTCGGTGTGGAGGCGATCGGGGTGGACGACCCGGCGCTGGATGCCGAGGTGATCGCCATCGCCGACGCCGGGTTCCGCTCGCTGGGGCTGGACGGGTTCCGCTTGGAGATCACCTCGCTGGGCGACGACAGCTGCCGTCCGCAATACCGGGAACTGTTGCAGGACTTCCTGTTCGGTCTCGACCTCGACGAAGAAACCCGGCGGCGCGCTCGGCTGAATCCATTGCGCGTCCTCGACGACAAACGGCCCGAGGTGCGGGCGATGACGGCCGACGCGCCGGTGCTGCTCGATCACCTCTCCGATGCGGCCAAACAACACTTCGACACCGTGCTGGCGCACCTGGACGCGCTCGGGGTGCCCTACGTGATCAACCCGCGCATGGTGCGCGGGCTCGACTACTACACCAAGACCACGTTCGAGTTCGTGCACGACGGTCTCGGCGCCCAATCCGGCATCGGCGGCGGTGGCCGCTACGACGGGCTGATGCGTCAGCTCGGCGGACAAGACTTGTCCGGCATCGGATTTGGGCTCGGCGTGGACCGTACCCTGCTGGCGCTGCGCGCCGAGGGCAAGAGCGTGGGCTCGGCGGCGCGCTGCGACGTCTTCGGCGTCCCGCTGAGCGATCAGGCCAAGCTGCGGCTGGCCGTGCTGGCCGCCGGGCTGCGCGCCGCCGGCGTGCGCGTCGACATGGCCTACGGCGCGCGGGGGCTCAAGGGCGCGATGCGCGCGGCCGACCGCTCCGGTGCCCGCATCGCCCTGGTTCTCGGCGATCGCGACATCGACGCCGGCACGGTGGGCGTGAAGGATCTGCAGACCGGCTCGCAGGTGTCGGTGGAACCGGATTCCGTTGTCGCCGAAGTTCTTTCACAGCTGGGCCGCTAGCCTTAGCTGCGGCCGTCGCGTCATTTCTTGCTGGGGATGACGATGACGACGATCAGGGTCAGGATCGAGAAGAACAGCCCCAGGATTCGCCGTCCTCGCTGGCCTGGGAGACAAGGCGGTTACCACGAAGTGAGCGACCACCAGATGACACGACGCCAGAACCAACAACGCCACCGGATCCTGTGCACGGCCGTGGCCGCAATTGCACTAGCCGCAGGAGGATGCCACGTGAACCAACCCGATGCGCCGACACCACGCCGCCAAGGCCCTGCAAGTGCTGAAATCTCTGCCGTCGTTCGAGGACACCCAAGCTCAGGTCCAAGCCGCCATGAACGAAATCACCGCGACAGCAGGCAAAGTGGTCCCCTCGGTTACGTGGGAAACACCGCACGAGGGCTCAGGCTTAGGCTGCGAAAAACCGTATGAACAAACGGACGGGCGAGGCTACTTCCTGCCGGATCAAGTTGCCGCCAACGTGTCGGTCTCCGAGCAGCAGTGGGCAACAATCCAAGAGGCCGCCAAACAGGCCGCGGCCAAGATCGACGCCACTGAAATCCAGGTGATGCAGAACAACCCCGGAAACCACGACGTCGGCTTCTACGGCCCCACCGGCATCTTCATCAAAGTGGGTTACCGGGGAAACCTCGTTGTGTCGGGCTACACGGGCTGCCGACTACCGCGCGACAAGAAATAGATCGCGCACGAGCACGACTCCCGAGTAGGGATTCGGCGAGCGTCTCTCACCGCGATCTGACGAAACACGTTGTGGCCCAAGGCTGAGCGCCGGGTCAAGTCCAGTGATGTGGTGTACGACGTCGTCGTGTGATTCTTCGGGGTGATGGTTCAGGCGGTCAGTGCCGCGGGGGTGTCCTCCTGCTCTGTTGATGGGGTGTGGTCGGCGCGGGATTTGCGTGGTGTACGACGTCGTCGTGTGATTCTTCGGGGTGATGGTTCAGGCGGTCAGTGCCGCGGGGGTGTCCTCCTGCTCTGTTGATGGGGTGTGGTCGGCGCGGGATTTGCTGAGGACGTCGAGCCCGAGGTAGCGCCGAGATTCGGCCCATTCGTCATGCTGTTCGGCCAGCACGGCGCCGACGAGGCGGATCAGGGCGTCGCGGTCGGGGAAGATCCCGACGACGTCGGTGCGTCGACGGATTTCCTTGTTGAGCCGCTCCTGGGGATTGTTGGACCAGATTTGGCGCCAGATCTGCTTGGGGAACGCGGTGAACGCCAGCAGGTCCGCACGGGCGTTCTCCAGGTGGTCGGCGACCTTGGGTAGCTTGTCGGCAAGCGCATCGACGATCCGATCATATTGAGCGGCAACCGAATCAGCGTCAGGCTGGTCGTAAACCGAGTGCAGCAGGGTGCGCACCCACGGCCAGGACGACTTCGGGGTCACGGCCATCAGGTTTGTCGCGTAGTGCGTTCGGCAGCGCTGCCAGGACGCCCCGGGCAGCGTCGCCCNGATGGCGGCCAGCAGCCCGGGGTGAGCGTCGGAGGTGACCAGCCGGACGCCGGACAGACCGCGGGCGGTCAGCGACCGCAAGAACGTCAACCAGCCGGCGCCGTCTTCGGCGGTGGTGGCGTCGATGCCCAGGATTTCGCGGTAGCCCTCGGCGTTGACACCGACCGCGATCAACGCGTGCACGTTGACCACCCGACCGGCCTCGCGGACCTTGAGGACCAGGGCGTCGGCGGCCACGAAGGTGTACGGGCCGGCATCGAGCGGGCGGGTCCGGAAGGCTTCGACCGCGGCGTCGAGTTCCTTGGCCATCACCGAGACCTGCGACTTCGACAACGACGTGATGCCCAGCGTCTCGACGAGCTTGTCCATCCGCCGTGTCGACACCCCGAGCAGATAGCAGGTGGCCACCACCGTGGTCAGTGCCCGCTCGGCTCGTTTGCGGCGTTCCAGCAGCCAGTCCGGAAAATACGAGCCGTGCCGCAGCTTGGGGATCGCAAGATCCAATGAACCTGCGCGAGTGTCGAATTGGCGATGGCGATAACCATTGCGCTGGTTAGTGCGTTCGGCGCTGCGTTGGCCATATTCCGCACCGCACTGCGCGTCGGCCTCTGCACCCATCAGCGTGTGGATGAACGTCGCCAGCAGTTCGCGCAGGACATCGGGGTGGGTGGCAGTGAGTCGTTCGCTCAACAGCTGTGGCCAGTCGATATCGTGGGCAGTGGTCATCGCGTTGATTCCTTTGCTCGAGTGACTTTGGACGGTCCCTCGAAGAATCACGCGATGACCTTCATTCG
This sequence comes from Mycobacterium timonense, assembly GCF_025821985.1. Taxonomy (NCBI): domain Bacteria; kingdom Bacillati; phylum Actinomycetota; class Actinomycetes; order Mycobacteriales; family Mycobacteriaceae; genus Mycobacterium; species Mycobacterium timonense. The sequence continues at coordinate 172,813 of NZ_JACKSY010000065.1, forward strand.
TTCGGCTACGACACGCCGGGCATCCTGATCAGGCCCGACTCGTACACCACTCTGCTGGACGCAACC